>NZ_JBFBBN010000010.1:0-136498 GCF_040682715.1 Amycolatopsis sp. NPDC051128
AGCGTTCGTCCTGAGCCAGGATCAAACTCTCCATCAATGAACAGTTTAATCGAGGCAAATTAATGCTCTCAAAGGAACCTCAAACGAGGTTCAAAATACATAAGCTCTACTGGCTTAGTTCACTAGCACACTGTTGAGTTCTCAAGCAACACACTCCGGATTGACCGCTTTATCAGCGGCTTCATCCTCGGCATTTGTTCCAAGCGATATTCACAAGCTTTTGGTCGAGCATGCCTAAGCCTACGGTGTTAGTCGTAGGGATTCGGCGGCCGCTCGTGGGCCGACGCTGAACATTACCCGGTCCGATCCGCGGTGTCAACCCGCTCGTCCCGGCCTGGTCTCCGGGGCTTGCGGCCCCGGTGTGACCCGGTGTTCCTGGCGACGAAGAGAAGATTACATGCCCCGGAACGGGCCCCGAACAGGGGGGTCACTTAACGGCATCGCCGCAGGTCAGAAGGTATACGGAGGGCTACGACGACAGAGCGGGGCCGGTACGAAGAACGGCGGCCGGCGCCGAGAGGACTCGGACACCGGCCGCCGCTTCGTTCAAAGCCGCTCGGTCAAAGCACCGGGAGCAGGGTGCGGAGCTCGTACGGGGTCACCGCGCTGCGGTAGTTGTCCCACTCCACGCGCTTGTTCCGGAGGAAGAAGTCGTAGACGTGCTCGCCGAGGGCTTCCGGCAGGAGCTCGGACTTCTCCATCTCCGACAGCGCCTCGCCCAGGTTCTGCGGCAGCTGTGAGTACCCGGCGGCGCGCCGCTCGGAGTCGCTCAGCTGCCAGATGTTGTCCTCGGCGGGTGGCGGCAGCTCGTAGGCCTTTTCGATCCCCTTGAGCCCGGCGGCGAGGATGACCGAGTACGCCAGGTACGGGTTGCACGCCGAGTCGAGGGTGCGGATCTCCACCCGTCGGGAGGACGCCTTGCCGGGTGAGTACATCGGCACCCGAACGAGTGCGGAGCGGTTCGCCCGGCCCCACGAGACCGTGGTCGGCGCCTCGCTCCCGCTGATCAGGCGCTTGTAGGAGTTCACCCATTGGTTGGTGACCGCCGAGATCTCCTTCGCGTGGTGGAGCACCCCGGCGACGAAGGCCTTGCCGGTCTCCGACAGCTCGTGCGGGTCCTCCGCGTCGTAGAACGCGTTGCGGTCGCCTTCGAACAGGCTGACGTGCGTGTGCATCCCCGACCCGGGCTGGTCGGTGAACGGCTTGGGCATGAACGTCGCGCGCACACCCTGGGTCAGCGCGACCTCCTTGACGACGTAGCGGAACGTCATCACGTTGTCGGCCATCGTCAGCGCGTCGGCGTAGCGGAGGTCGATCTCCTGCTGGCCTGGGGCGCCCTCGTGGTGACTGAACTCGACCGAGATGCCCATCGCCTCGAGCGTCTCGATGGCGTGCCGGCGGAAGTGCGTCGCCGTGGCGTGGCTGGCCTGGTCGAAGTAGCCGCCGTTGTCCGCCGGCTCCGGCTCGCTGCCGTCCTCGGGGACGCTCGAGAGCAGGAAGAACTCGATCTCAGGGTGGACGTAGCAGGTGAACCCCGCTTCCGCCGCCTTCGACAGCTGACGGCGCAGGACGTGCCGTGGGTCGGCCCACGACGGCGAGCCGTCCGGCATCGCGATGTCGCAGAACATCCGCGCCGAGTACGGCCCGCCCTCCGGCGTCTCCCACGGCAGCACCTGGAACGTCGACGGGTCGGGCTTGGCGACCATGTCGGATTCGTACACCCGCGCGAAGCCTTCGATGGCCGAGCCGTCGAAGCCGATCCCATCGTTGAAGGCGCCTTCGAGCTCCGCCGGCGCGACCGCGACGGACTTGAGGAACCCCAGCACATCGGTGAACCAGAGTCGGACGAAACGGATGTCGCGCTCCTCGAGCGTGCGAAGCACGAATTCCTGCTGGCGATCCATGGCCGCACCCTAACGACAGCGTGTTAACGGCGTGTTTCGCGACGCGCCGATGGTGACCCAGTCAATGCGGGCGGGTCACGTCGCGAGCACCGGAGCGGGCTTCTTCGCCCGGGTGATGGCCAGCGAAGCGACCGACGCGAGCACCGCCAGGACCGCCGCCGAGTACCAGGCGAGGTCGTAGTTCCCCAGCTGGTCGCGGACCAGGCCGGCCGCCGAAGCCGCGAAGGCGGCGCCGAGTTGGTGGCAGGCGAAGACCCAGCCGAACACGATCGGGCCGGCGTCGCCGAACGCGCGGACACAGAGCGCGACCGTCGGCGGGACCGTGGCCACCCAGTCTAGGCCGTAGAACAGGATGAACGCCCACATGCTCGGCTGCACCGAGCCGGTGAACAGCTGCGGCAGCAGTGCCAGCGAGAGCCCGCGCAGGGCGTAGTAGACGCCGAGCAGGATCCGCGGGTCGACGCGGTCGGTGAGCCAGCCCGAGAAGATCGTGCCGACGACGTCGAAGACGCCGACCAGTGCCAGCAGGCCCGCGGCGGTCGTCTGCGGCATGCCGTGGTCGTGCGCGGCCGGGACGAAGTGGGTGCCGACCAAGCCGTTGGTCGTCGCGCCGCAGATCGCGAAGCCGGCCGCCAGCAGCCAGAACGTCCGGGTCCGGGCCGCCTGGCCCAGCACCGAAAGCGCCCGGCGCGCCGAGCCGGTCTTCGACGCCGGGCGCGCGACCTCCACGTCGGCCGGCGCGCCGTAGGCCGTGGTGCCGACGTCGGCCGGGTGGTCGCGGATCACCAGCAGGACCACCGGGACGACGGCGAGCGCGGCGATCGCGATCACCAGCGACGCCGTGCGCCAGCCCGAACCCACCGCGAGGTTCGCGATGAGCGGCAGGAAGATCAGCTGGCCGGTGGCGCCCGCCGCGGTCAGGACGCCGGTGACGACACCACGGCTGCGGACGAACCACCGGGCCGCGACGGTCGCGGCAAAACTCATCGCCATCGAGCCGGTGCCCGCGCCGATCAGCACGCCCCAGCAGAGCACGAGCTGCCAGCTCGCGGTCATGAACACCGTGCCGGCCGCGCCGAGGGCGATGACGAACAGCGCCGTCGCCGAGACCCGGCGGATGCCGAAGCGCTCCATCAGCGCGGCCGCGAACGGCGCGAAGAGTCCGTAGAGCACGAGGTTCACCGAGACGGCGGAGCTGATCGTCGCCGTCGACCAGCCGAATTCCTCGTGCAGCGGGTCGATGAGGACGCCGGGGGCGGAGCGGAAGCCGGCGGAGGCGAGCAGCGCGACGAACGCGGCACCGGCGATCAACCAGGCGCGGTGCAACTTCGGGGCAGGGCGGGTCTCGACAGTCACCTCAGCAGTTTCATCGCGCGCGGCAGAACCCGAAAGTGGCCGGAAGGACATCCTCCGTAAGGATCGGGCCAACAGTAGGCTTTGGGGATGGCCCGCCTCGCCCTGCTGCTCGTGCTCCTGCTGACGGCCGGCTGCACCGGATCGCCCGACACGCGCGGGCCCTTCCCCGCGGGCGCCGAGCTGGTCCGCGACGCCGCGACGTCGTTCGCCTCGGTGCGGAGCGTCCACTTCGCGGCCGGGGTCAACGGGGTGCTCGAGGGCTTCCCGCTCCGGCAGATCGAGGGCGACGCGACCCTGGACGACGGCGGGACCGCGACCGGTACGGCCGACGTCCAGGACGGTGACGGGCACACGAAGTTCCCCTTCGACGTGCGCGACGGGCAGGGTTCGTTGCCCGAGGCGTACGCGGTCAGCGCGTTCCTCGGCCCGGCCGGCGGGCTGAAGCGGCTGCTCGACGGCTTCACGGACGCCAAGACCGAAGGCCGCGAGAACGTCGACGGCGCGGCCGCGCTGCGGGTCGGCGGCCGGGTTCCGGCCCCCGTCGCGCACGGCGTGCTCGCGCAGGTCGACGCCGATCTCAACGTCAAGGTGTGGGTCTCCGACGCCCTGCCCCGGCGGTTCGTCCGGCTGTGGGTGCAGATCCCGGCCCCGGACAACCATCTCAGCCCGGTGATGATCGAACTGTCGCTGACCAAGCAGGCGTAACTACTGCCCCGAGCACCGGGTTCCGTCCGGGGGCACCGTGCCGTCGACGAGGTAGTCCGTGCCCGCCTGGTCGACGCACTTCACGCCCTGCAGGAACACCGTGTGCTGGGTGCCCTCGAAGGTGAGCAGGGCGCCCTTCAGGCCCTTCGCGAGGTTGACCCCGGCCTGGTACGGCGTCGCCGGGTCGTTGGTCGTCGAGATGACCAGCGTCTTCGCCAGGCCTTCGACGTTCGGCACGTGCGGCTCCGAGGTGTTCGGCACGGGCCAGAACGCGCACGCGTCGCGGGCCGCGCTCGCCGGGCGGCCGTCGTCGAGGAACGGCGCCACCTTCACGTACTCCTCCTGCGCCTTGAGGATGACGTTCGGGTCGGTGACGCGCGGGTCGTCGACGCAGCGGATCGCCGTGAACGCGTCCTGGGTGGTGCCGTAGCGGCCGTCGGAGTCGCGCTCGTTGTAGATGTCGGCGAGCTTCTCCAGCGTCGCGCCGCGCTGCTGCTTCAGCTCGTTGAGGCCCGAGTTCAGGGCGTCCCAGAGGCTCTCCTGGTAGAGCGCCTGGATGACGCCGGTGGTCGCGTCCTCGTAGGAGAGCTTGCGGCCGTCGCCGACCGGCACCGGGAAGTCGATCAGCGGCCGGACCAGCCCCTGGAAGGCCTTGACCGCGGCGTTCGGGTCCGAGCCGAGCGCGCAGTCCTGCTGGGCCGCGCACCACTTCGCGAACTGCGTGAACGCCGTCCCGAAGCCCTGGCCCTGCGCGACCAGCGACTCGACCGCGTCCTGCTCCGGGTCGACCGCGCCGTCGAGCACCATCGCGCGGACGTTCTTCGGGAACGCCTCGGCGTAGGCCGACCCGATCCGGGTGCCGTAGGAGTAGCCCAGGTAGGTCAGCTTCTCGTCGCCGAGGACCGAGCGGAGGACGTCCAGGTCCTTCACGACGTCCCGGGTGCCGACGTTGGCCAGCATCCCGGTGCCGTCCTCGGTGCGCTGGGCGCACTTGGCGGCGAAGTCCTTTTCCTGCGACTCCTGCTTGAGCACGCCCGGCGGCGAGCCGTCGGTCTCGCTGTCGTCGGCGCGGTCGGCGTCGCGCTCGGCGTCGGTCAGGCAGTGGATGGCGGGCTGGCTGGCGGCGATCCCCCGCGGGTCGAACCCGACCAGGTCGAAACGCTTGCCGAGCCCGGTGCTCGTGGCCGGCTTGACCAGCCCGGCGGCCGCGACCATGCCCGACGCGCCCGGGCCACCTGGGTTGACGACCAGCGACCCGATCCGCGCGCCGTCGTCGGTCGCCTTGTGCCGGAGCAGGCCCAGCGTGATCGTGTCCCCGGCCGGCTTGGCGTAGTCCAGCGGCACGGTCAGCCGGGCGCACTGGACGTCTTTCGCCTGGAACGCCGACCTCGCGTCCTCCGATGTCGCGTAAGGTGCGCAGTCGGCCCAGGTCAGGCTTTGGCCGTAGAAGCGCTCCAACCCGGCGGGCACCGGCCCGGACGGCGGGTGCGACTCGGTCGTCGGCGCCGGTGGCGCGGTCTTGCCGGTGGACGTGCAGGCGGTCAGCGAGACCGCGAACAGCACGGATGTCGCGATCGCGGTGATCCGGCGGGCACGGGACCTGGCGCTGGGATGAGGGAACACGGTTGGATCGTCCCATCCGGCCGCGGAACTCGAACGCACCACCGTGGCGTTGGGTGGTGGAGGCCGGTCGAGCGAGAGAGAACGGGAGACCAGGGGTGGCAGCACTGATCAGCCGGGTGGGCAAGAAGCTCCGCCGGATCATCCAGCGGCCGGGCAGCGTCGAGCTGACCCGCTACGAAGCACTGCTGCCCGCGGTCGAGAAGCTCGAACCCGAGCTGGAGAAGCTCTCCGACGAGGAGCTGACCGAGCGGGCGAACAAGCTTCGCGAGACGCTGAAGGAAACCGCTTTCGGCGACAACCAGCTGGTCGAGGTGTGCGCGCTGGGCCGCGAGGCCGCCCGGCGGGCGCTCGGCGAGCGCGCGTTCGACGTGCAGGTGCTGGGCACGATGGGCCTGCTCACCAAGCACGTGGTGCAGATGGAGACCGGTGAGGGCAAGACGCTCGCCGGCGCGCTGGCCGCGGCCGGGTACGCCCTGCGCGGAAAGCGCGTGCACGTCGTCACCGTCAACGACTACCTGGCCCGGCGCGACGCGGAGTGGATGGGCCCGGTCTACGCCCTGCTCGGCGTGTCGGTCGGCTGGGTCGAGCCGGCGCACACGCGGGAGCAGCGCAAGGAGGCCTACGCCAAGGACGTCACCTACGGCGCCGTCGCCGAAATCGGCTTCGACGTGCTGCGCGACCGCCTGGTCACGCACGTGGACGACCTCGTCCAGCCCGCACCCGAGGTCGCGATCGTCGACGAGGCGGACTCGGTGCTCGTCGACGAGGCCCGCGTCCCGCTGGTGATGGCCGGCTCGATCGACCACACCGACGCCGACGAAGAGGTCGCGAAGGTCGTCCGGCGGCTGCGCCTGGGCCTGCACTACGAGACCGACAGCGAGGGCCGCAACGCCTGGCTGACCGACGCCGGCGCGTCCGTGGTCGCGAAGTCGCTCGGCCTGGAGGTCGACGACCTCTACGGCGAGACCGCGTCGGACCGGCTGCCCGCGGTGAACGTCGCGCTGCACGCGCACGCGCTGCTCACCCGCGACGTCGACTACCTGGTCCGCGACGGCAAGGTGCAGCTCATCAACGCCGCCCGCGGCCGCGTCGCCGAACTGCAGCGCTGGCCGGACGGCCTCCAGGCCGCCGTCGAGGCGAAGGAGCAGGTCAGCGCCACCGACCGCGGCGAGATCCTGGACTCGATCACCGTCCAGGCGCTGCTCGCGCGGTACCCCGAGGTGGCGGGCATGACCGGTACCGCGGTCGCCGTCGCCGAGCAGCTGCGGGAGTTCTACGAGCTCGAGGTCGCGGTCATCCCGCCCAACACCCCGAACATCCGCGAGGACCAGGAAGACCGGATCTTCGCGTCGCCGTCGCAGAAGCTGCGGGCGATCGAGGAGGAGATCCGCACGGTGCACGAGACCGGGCGGCCGATCCTCGTCGGCACCCAGGACGTCGCCGAGTCGGAGGAGCTGGCCGAGAAGCTCGCGAAGGTCGACCTCGAGTGCGTCGTGCTCAACGCGCGTAACGACGCCGAAGAGGCCGCGATCATCGCCGAGGCCGGCAAGAAGGGCGCGGTCACCGTGTCCACGCAGATGGCGGGCCGCGGTACGGACATCCGGCTGGGCGGCACCGACGGCGCGACCCGCGAAGAGGTCGTCGAGCTGGGCGGGCTGCACGTCATCGGCACCGCGCGGTACCCGTCGAGCCGGCTCGACGGGCAGCTGCGCGGCCGCTCCGGCCGGCAGGGCGACCCGGGCAGCGCGATCTTCTTCGCCAGCCTCAACGACGAGCTCGTGCTGTCGAACGCGCCGGACGTGCCCGAGGGCATCACCGACGACGAGGAGACCGGCGAGATCACCGACCCGGCGGCGCTGCGGCAGCTCAACCACGCCCAGCGCGTCGCGGAAGGCGTCGACCTCGAGATCCACCGGAACACCTGGCGGTACACGCGGCTGATCGAACGGCAGCGCGGTGACCTCCTGGCCCACCGCGACAAGGTGCTTCGCACCGCGTACGCGGCGGAGCAGCTGGAGAAGGCGCACCCGGAGAAGTTCGCCGAGCTGAAGGAGAAGCTCGACGACCAGGACAAGCTGGAGCAGATGTGCCGCGAGGTGCTGCTGTTCCACGTCGACCAGCTGTGGTCCGACCACCTGGCGTACCTGACCGACGTCCGCGAGAGCATCCACCTGCGCGCGCTGGCGCGGGAGACGCCGCTGGACGAGTTCCACCGCGCGGCGATCCCCGAGTTCCACAAGATCATCGGCGAGGCGAACACGCGGGCGGCGAAGACGCTCGAAGAGGCGGAGCTGACCGACGAGGGCATCGACCTCGGCGAGGCCGGCGTCCGGCGGGCGAACACGACGTGGACCTACCTGGTGCACGACAACCCGTTCGACTCCGACTTCGAGCAGACCATCAAGAAGGTCCGGAGCATGATCAAGCGCAAGTAGCGGGACCGGTCGTGAGTGGGAAACAGGGTCGGCACACTGTTTCCCGCTCACGACCCGCCGCGAACGGCCTGTGGCATTTCGCCCACATTCGCTCGGCCGGGCGGGTGGCCGTGAGCCAGAATGGCGGCATGCCGCAACTGCGCATCGCGCTCGCCCAGGTCAACCCCACCGTCGGTGACCTCGACGGCAACGCCGACCTGCACGTCGACTGGACCCGCCGGGCCGCCGAAGCCGGCGCCCACGTCGTGGTCTTCCCCGAGATGTCCCTGACCGGATACCCCGTCGAGGACCTCTCGCTGCGCCGCACCTTCGCCGCGGCCTCCCGGGAGGCCGTCGAGTCGCTGGCGCGCCGCCTCGACGGGGCCGGCTGCGGTGACGTGCTGACCTACATCGGCTACCTCGACCTCGACGAGGCCGGCCCGCGCGACGCCGCCGCGGCCCTCTACCGCGGCGAGGTCGTCGCGCGGCAGTTCAAGCACCACCTGCCCAACTACGGCGTGTTCGACGAGCACCGCTGGTTCAAGCCGGGCACCACGCTCGACGTCGTCCGGTTCCACGGCCTCGACATCGGCATGGTCATCTGCGAGGACATCTGGCAGGACGGCGGGCCGATCTCGGCGCTCGGCCGCGCCGGCGTCGACCTCGTCGTGGCGCCGAACGCGTCGCCGTACGAGCGGTCCAAGGACGAGCAGCGCCTGCCGCTCATCGCGCGGCGCGCCGCCGAGGCCGGCGCCCCGCTGGTCTACACCAACCAGGTCGGCGGCCAGGACGACCTCGTGTTCGACGGCGACTCGCTCGTCGTCGCCGCGGACGGCGCCGTGGTGGCGCGCGCGCCACAGTTCGTCGAGCACCTGCTCGTGCTCGACATGGACCTCGCCGCGGGCGGGCACGCCGGCGACGGCGAGCTCGAAGGCCTGCACGTCCGGCGTCGCGTGCTGAGCTCGGAGCCGCTGCCCGCCTACGAACCGACGGCCCGGCCGGTGATCAGCGAGCCGCTGTCCGACGAGGCCGAGGTGTGGTCGGCGCTGGTCGTCGGGCTGCGGGACTACGTCCACAAGAACGGGTTCTCGTCGGTCACCTTCGGGTTCTCCGGCGGTATCGACTCGGCGGTCTGCGCGGCGCTGGCCGCGGACGCGCTGGGCGGCGACAACGTCTACGGCGTCTCGATGCCCTCGCGGTACTCGTCGGGCCACTCGAAGGACGACGCGGCCGACCTCGCCCGCCGGATCGGCGCGCACTACCGGGTCGAACCGGTCGAGGACATGGTCCGCGTGTACGTCGAGCAGCTTTCCCTGACGGGCCTGGCCGAGGAGAACATCCAGGCACGGACGCGGGGCATGCTCCTCATGGCACTGTCCAATCTGGATGGTCATCTGGTGCTGGCCACGGGCAACAAGACCGAGCTGGCCGTGGGGTACTCGACGATCTACGGCGACGCGGTCGGCGCGTTCGCCCCGATCAAGGACGTGTTCAAGACGCACGTCTGGCAGCTGGCCCGGTGGCGCAACGCCACAGCAGCCCAACGCGGCGAAATCCCGCCGATCCCGGAGAACTCGATCTCGAAGCCGCCGTCGGCCGAGCTGCGGCCCGGCCAGATGGACTCCGACTCGCTGCCGGACTACGCGCTGCTCGACGACATCCTCGACGACTACGTCGAGGGCGACCGCGGCTACGCCGACCTGATCGAGGCCGGCTTCGACCCGGAGACCATCGACCGCGTGGTGCGGATGGTCGACAAGGCCGAGTACAAGCGGCGCCAGTACCCGCCGGGCACGAAGATCACGTTCAAAGCCTTCGGCCGCGACCGGCGGCTGCCGATCACCAACGCGTGGCGCGAGGGCAAGGCCTAGCCCGGCTGCTTCAGCTCAGGGCGACCTGGCGGCCTTCCGGCGTCCGGACGGCCGCCGTCAGACCGGCCCGATCGGCGCGGCGGACCAGCAGTTCGAGGCCGAGCGCGTCCGTCACCGCCAGCACCGAATCCGGGTCAGGGTGGTGGCCGGTGACCATCAGCAACGGCAGGGACGGCAGGCCGCGCGTCGTCGGGTGCGGGGTGCCGCCCCAGTCGATGAGGAACGGGTGCAGGGTCCCCGGAGGGCTCGGCGGGGTCAGGCGCCAGCGCAGCAGCTCGCCGTCGCCGGTTTCGCGGGACATCTCGATCGCGTCGCCCGGGTCGAAGCCGTGGGAACGGGCCGCGGCGATCGTCGCGTCGAGGTCGGTCGTGCGGACCGCCCAGGCCACCAGGGCCGGTTCGGTCAGATCGTCGATCCCGAACGGCCGGGGCCGTCCGGGCTCCGGTTGCGCCGGGTCCGGGCCGATCACCTCCAGGTACATCCCGGCGCCGAGGTCGGCGAGGTGGTTGGCGGTGCCTACGCCGACGTGACGGCCGCCGGGCGCGGGCGTGACCCCGGTGAGTTCGGTGACGCGGGCGACGGCCTCGGCGAGGTCCGGGCCGGCGTAGACGAGGTGATCGAGCACGGGGACATCATCCCGCGCCGACGGCGCTCGCCGCATCGACCAATCCGTGGCCGTAGAACGTCGTGCCGGCGTGGGTCTCCCGGCAGACGGCGTCCGGTGTTCCGTCGCCGTTCGGGTCGTAAGGGTTCGGGCACGGCAACGGCGTCGCCGTGTCGAAGAGGGCGCGCTTGATCCGCTCGGCGCCCCAGCTCGGGTGCCGGCTCGCGATCAGGGCGGCGACGCCGCTCGCGTGCGGCGCGGCCATCGACGTCCCGCTCGCCGACCGGTATTCGCCGTTCGGCCAGGTCGACCAGACGCGCGCGCCAGGCGCGGCGACGCTGATCCGGGAGGCGGAGTAGTTCGAGAAACTCGCCTTGAGCAGCTTCTCGTCGAGCGCGCCGGTGCCGACGACGCCGGGCAGCTCGTGCGGCAGCCGCGTGCAGGTCGGGTCGATGCGGCGCTCCACCGGGGTGCTGTCCGCCGGGCTGTCGCGGTCGACCGAACGGGTGTCGAGATCGATCCCGGCGTTGCCGGCGGAGGCGACCACCAGGACGTTCCGGCGCTGCGCGTACGCGACCGCCCGGCCGACGGCCAGCTTCGCCGCGGCCTGGTCCGGCTGGTCGTCGCAGTTGTAGCGCCACGGGATCGAGCGGTAGCTGTTGTTGGTCACGGCGAACCCGTGCTCGGCGGCCCAAACGAACCCGCAGACCATGCTTTCGGCCGTCTCGGTGTCGTCGAGTTCGGCCAGCTTCACGGCGGCGATCCTCGTTCCGGGCGCGACGCCGACGACGCCCTTGCCGTCGCGGGCCGCGGCGATCGTGCCCGCGACGTGCGTGCCGTGGCCGTCGAGCGTCGGCCGCCAGGCGCCGGGGCTCCGGTCCGCCCAGCCCGAGAGGCAGGAGACCGAGCTCTTGGGGTCGAAAGTGTTCTTCAGGTCGGGGTGAGTGTCGTCGACGCCGACGTCGAGCACGCCGACGACGGTGCGTTTGCTGCCTTCGGTGACCTGGTGCGCTTCCGGCAGGTGCAGCGCCGGGACGTCCCAAGCCGTCCCCTCCGGCGGGACCAGGCCGGAGTTCGGCGAGCCGGGGCCGGTGTAGCGGACGTCCTTGCGGGGCGCGAAGAACTCCTTCGGGATCTTCGCGGTGCGCGTCGCGCCGACGGCGTCGATCCCCGGTGTGCGACGGACCTTCGCGGCGAAGTCGTCCTTCGCGGTGTACGCGACGACGACGCCGATCTGCGGGTAGGACGCGACCACGGTGCCGCCGGCCTTCTCGACCGTCCGTTCGGCCCACCAGGTGTGCAGTGGGCCGGCGTGCGTGACGACGACGTGCGGCATGACCAGGGGATCCGCGGCCGCGGGGGTAGCGGCCAAGCCGAGCAGCAGTGCCGTCACCAGGATTGCTCGCCGCACATGTCCTCCTCGAATCGCCCAAACCGAACTTAGCGATCATTCGCGGCGGCGGTACCCCTCTTCCGTCGTGGGTTCGGTCGTAGGCTGGCGGGATGACAACGGGGTTCACGGTGTTCGACACGGCGATCGGGGCCTGCGGGCTCGCGTGGCGCGACGACGTCGTGATCGGCACATCGCTGCCCGAGGGCAGCGCTTCGCGGACCCGCGCGTGGCTGGTCCAGCGGTTCCCCGACGCCGTCGAGGGGACGCCGCCGGCGCCGGTGCGAGCCGCGGTCGACGGGATCGTGGCGCTGCTCGCCGGCGCGCGTCAGGATCTGGCCTCGGTGGAGCTGGAATTTTCCGGCGTACCGGAGTTCAACCGCCGCGCGTACGAGATCGCGCGGACGATCCCGCCCGGCAAGACGCTGACCTACGGCGACATCGCGCACCGCCTCGGCCGGCCGGGGTCCGCGCAGGCCGTCGGGCAGGCCATGGGGCACAACCCGTTCCCGATCATCGTGCCCTGCCACCGGGTCCTCGCGGCCGGCGGCAAGGACGGCGGGTTCTCGGCCCGCGGCGGGGTCGAGACGAAACGCCGGATGCTCGTGATCGAAGGCGCGCTGGCCGACGAGCCGACACTGTTCTGAGCCTCCCGGCCGTGCGCGGAGGGGTATCGCGCGTGACTGGAGAGGCATCTCGCGTACCCAGACGGTCGACTCGCGTACCTGGCGGGTCGGCTCGCGGCGGGGTGGCCGCGAGCCGGGCCTGGTCAGGCTGGTTGGGTGGTTGGCTTCCAGGGCTTGATCCACGGGGACTCCGGCCAGCCCTCGGCCGCCGCCATCAGGGGGATCGCCGTGCCGCCGTCGATGTGCTCGCGGATGATGTCCGCGTGGCCCGCGTGGCGGGCCGTCTCCTGGATCAGGTGCAGCAGCACCCAGCGGACCGACCACGCCTCGACGTCCTGCGGAAACCACGGCACGCCCTTCGGCACCGGGACCGCCTGGCCGAGATCGTCGATGCCCGCGATGACCTCGGCCGTGCGGGCCGCCACCTCGTCGTAGCGCTTCAGCACGCTCTCCAGGGTCTCGTCCGGACCCAGGCGGTGCGCCGCCTCGTACTCCGCGACCGCCTCGCCGAACGGCTTCCGCGGCACCTGCAGCACCGTGTCCAGCCAGCCGTCCTCGGTGCTCGCCACGTGCTTGATCAGTCCGCCCACCGAGAGGGAGCTCTTCGTCGAGGTGAGTCTCGCCTGTTCGTCCGTCAGGCCGTGGGCGGCCAGCTTGAGCACGTACCGCTGCTGCTCCAGGAAGCTCAGCAGCCCGTCACGCTCGTCCGCCACCGGGCGCACGTTTCCCGCCATGTCGTTCCTTCCTCCGGGAATACCTGCCGCGATCGTGCCACCCACCACCGACATTCCGGCGGGAATTCCGCTATCGAGGAGCCTGCCGCGCCGCGGGCTTGCTGACCCGTGACCAGGTCGACCGAGTCGTCACGCCTGCGGACGGACGAACGGGAACAGGACGGTCTGGCGGATCGACGCGCCGGTGAGCATCATCAGCAGCCGGTCGACGCCCAGCCCGAGGCCGCCGGTGGGCGGCATGCCGTGTTCCAGGGCGAGCAGGAAGTCCTCGTCCAGCTCCATCGCTTCGACGTCGCCGCTGGCCGCGCGCAGCGACTGCGCCTCCAGCCGCCGTCGCTGCTCGATCGGGTCGGTCAGCTCGGTGTAGGCGGTGCCGACCTCGGAGCCGAACGCGATGAGGTCCCAGCGTTCGGCGAGCCGGGGGTCCTCGCGGTGCTGGCGGGTCAGCGGTGAGACGTCGGTCGGGTAGTCCGTGTAGAAGGTCGGCAGCACGGTCGCGCCCTCGACGAGGTGCTCGAACGCCTTGAGGACGAGGTCGCCGTGGCTCGGGTCCTCCCCCACCGGCACGCCCGCCGCGACGCACAGCCGCCGCAGCTCGGCCACCGGCGTGCCCGAGTCGATCCGCTCGCCCAGCGCCGCCGAAACGGCCTCGTGCACCGGGATCACCGGCCAGTCGCCGGAGATGTCGTGCTCGACGAGCTTGCCGTCGGCGTCGGGCCTTCGCACGATCTGCGCGCCGTACGCCGCTTCGGCCGCGTGCTGGACGAGCTCGCGCGTCAGCGTCCTCATCGTGTCGTAGTCCGCGTACGCCTGGTACGCCTCGAGCATCGTGAACTCGGGGTTGTGGGTCGCGTCGACGCCTTCGTTGCGGAAGTTGCGGTTGAGCTCGAAGACGCGCTCGACCCCGGCGACGCACAGCCGCTTCAGGTACAGCTCGGGCGCGATCCGCAGGTACATCCGCATGTCGTAGGCGTTGATGTGCGTGACGAACGGGCGGGCGTTGGCGCCGCCGTGCACCGTCTGCAGCATCGGCGTCTCGACCTCGAGGTAGTCGGCGTGGTGCAGCCGCTCGCGCACCGCGCGGACCACTTTGGACCGCAGCCGCAGCATGTTCGTCGACTCCGGGTTGACCGCGAGGTCGAGGTAACGCTGCCGCACCCGCGTCTCCGGGTCGGTGAGGCCCTTCCGCTTGTCCGGCAGAGGGTGCAGGCACTTCGCGGTGACCGTCCACTCGTCGACGAGCACCGAGAGCTCGCCCCGCTTCGACGTCACGACCTGGCCGCTGACGCCGACGTGGTCGCCGAGGTCGACGCCGGTCCGCCAGCCGGTGAGCTCCAGCTCGCCCGCCTCGAGCATCAGCTGGATCTCACCGCTGAAGTCCTTGACCCGCGCGAAGCACAGGCCGCCGAGGACGCGCATCGCCAGCACGCGCCCGGCGATCCGGACCCGGTGCCCGGTGACGGTGTCCGGGGCCAGGTCGCCGAACTTCTTCACGACATCGCCGATGTGGTCGTCGCGGCGGAACCCGACCGGGTACGGGTCGATGCCGGCTTCGCGCAGCTTGGCGAGCTTCGCGATGCGGACGCGGACCTGCTCGGGCCGCCGGGCCGCCGTGACCACGGGCACCGCCGTGGTTTCTTCGATCTCCTGGACGCGCGCGACGAAGCCGTCGCTGACCGTCTCCAGCCGCAGCGACCGCGACCGGCCGGTCGGGACGAACCCTTCGAGCGCGCCGGCGACGATGCCGACGCGCGGCAGCCGCCGCGCCGACTTGTAGCAGAGGAACCGCGGCTCCCAGTCCGGCCCGTACTTGGCGTTGGACCGGTACAGCGACTCCAGCTGGAAGAACCGCGACGCGACGCTCAGCACGCCGCGCCAGGCCCGCAGCACCGGGCCCGCGCCGATCCGCTCGCCCTCGGAGAACACCGCGCGGAACATCGCGAAGTTGAGCGAGATCCGCTGCGCGCCGAGGTGCTGCGCGGCCGCGACGACCTCGGCGATCATGTACTCGTTGAGGCCGTTCTCGGCGTCGCGGTCGCGGCGCATGAGGTCCAGCGAAAGCCCGCGCCGTCCCCACGGGACGAACGAGAGGAGCCCGCGCAGCTCGCCGTGGACGTCGTAAGCCTCCACCATCACGCTGCGGCCGTCGCTCAGGTCGCCGAGCCGGCCCAGCGCCATCGAGAACCCGCGTTCGGTCTCGGCGCCGCGCCAGGCCTGCGCCCTGGCCAGGAGCTCGGTCATCTCGTCGTCGGGGATCTCGCCGTGCCGGCGGACCCGTGAGGTGTAGCCGGCCCGCTCGATGCGCTTGACGGCCTGGCGCACCGAACGCCGCTCCGGGCCCGCGAGGCTGAACTCGCGGACGTCGAGCACCGCCTCGTCCCCGATTTCCAGGGCCCGCAGCCCGGCGCCGGCGTACACCTTCGCGCCGCGCTCGCTCGCCCCGAGCACGCCCGGCGTCCAGCCGTAGGTGCGCGTCTCGTCGAGCCACGCGCTGACCGCGTCCGGCCACGCCTCGGGGTCCCCGATCGGGTCGGCGCTGGCGACGCTGGTGCCGCCGAGCACCCGGTAGGTCACCGCCGCGCGGCCGTTCGGGGAGAAGACGACGCTCTTGTCGCGCCGGGTGGCGAAGTAGCCGAGAGAGTCGTCCTCGCCGTGCTCGGCGAGCAGCTCACGCACGCGAAGCTCTTCGCCGTCCGTACGCAGGCGGCGGCTGCGTACGCCGCGGAAGAGCGTGTACAGCGCCGCGGTGGCGATCGCGGTGGCGCTGAGGTCGATGAGCACGTCCAGCCAGCCGGGCCCCTCGCCGACCCCGATCCGGCGCAGCTGCAGGTTCTCACCGGTGGCGTGGTTCACCACCCAGGCGAAGCGCTCCCACGTGTCGCCGAGGTGCCCGGGGAACGCCTCCGCCAGCCCCCAGCCGACCAGGATGACCGCGGCCAGCCCGACGAACAGCATGGTCAGGCCGTCGCGCCAGGCGCTCGGCGCGAGCCGGGCCGGGAACGCCGGGCGCAGCGCCAGCAGGAGCACGATCAGCCCGATCGACAGCAGATCGGCCACGGTGAGCGCCCACAGCTGGACCGGGATGTGCCGGACCTGCCTCGACCCGAGCGACAGCAGCTCGGGCGACCACAGCAGCGTCGCCTGCAGGGCCACGGTGAGCAGCAGCCCGCCGACCTGGAACAGCACCAGCGTGTAGAGCGCCGCCGTCTTGCGCCGGCGCAGGGCCCCGCCGAGCACCACCAGGAGCAGCACCATGATCAGGCTCGCGCTGGTCGGCACGCTCAGGCCGGAGAAGGCCATGTCGATGCCGTTGAGGAGGCGTCCGTGCGGGCCGTCGGTGATCAGCAGGAGCACCGAGAACACCGCGCCCAGCTGGACCACGGTCGCGACGATGCCGGCCGCCTTCGCCTTCCAGGCGGGAACGCGGGGACGCGTGCTCGCGAGGGTTCCCATCGTTGGTTTCGTCGCCTTTCGCGGCCGATCTGGGGTCATGCCTCTTCCTGACGTCAGTTAACACAGGTTGGTTGTCCCCCGGCATCAACCTGAAGGCTGACCGCGGCTCGTCCTTGGGGGTGTGAAGCTGGTCGCACCAGGTTGGGGCCGGTCCGGGGGCGTGTCACGCTTTGGGACGCCCCTGTTCCACGACCCGGGGACCTCACCGAGGCCTCGAGGGAAGGACGGTCGACGACGATGTCTGCCACCGCGAACGGGCCCGCCGAAGAAGCGGCCCCCTACGGCACCGGATCCGCCGCGAAGCCGGCTACGGGCCGGAAGGTCCGCGTACACCACCTGCGGGAGCTGAAGGAACGCGGTGAGCCGTGGCCCATGCTCACCGCGTACGACATGTACACCGCCGCGCTGTTCGACGAGGCCGGGATCCCGGTGCTGCTCGTCGGCGACTCCGCGGCCAACAACGTCTTCGGCTACGACACCTCGCTGCCGGTGACCGTCGACGAACTGCTGCCGCTCGTCCGGGCCGTCACCCGGTCGGTCAAGCGGGCGCTGGTCGTCGCGGACCTCCCCTTCGGCTCCTACCAGCTCTCGCCGCAGCAGGGGCTGGAGACGTCGGTGCGGTTCATGAAGGAGGGCCGGGCGCACGCCGTGAAACTCGAGGGCGGCCGCCGGTTCGCCGCGCACGTCGAGGCGCTGACGTCGGCAGGCGTCCCCGTGATGGGGCACATCGGGTTCACCCCGCAGAGCGAACACAATCTCGGCGGCTACCGGGTGCAGGGACGCGGCGAAGCGGCGGAAGCGCTGCTCGCCGACGCGCTTGCGCTGCAGGAGGCCGGGGCGTTCGCGGTGGTGATGGAGATGGTGCCCGCCGAAGCCGCGAAGCGCGTCACGGCGGAGCTGAAGATCCCGACGGTCGGCATCGGCGCCGGCCCGGACTGCGACGCGCAGGTGCTCGTCTGGCAGGACATGGCCGGACTGCGGCGCGGCAAGGCACCCCGGTTCGTCAAGCGCTACGCCGACGTCGCGACGGTCCTGCAGAACGCGGCGACGGCGTTCGCGGAGGACGTCCGGCGGGGCGAGTTCCCGGCGGCGGAGCACGCTTTCCACGACTGAGCGGCTCACCGGCGCTTGAACCGTTCCGCGAGCGCCGGGTCGTTCTCCCACCACAGCGCCGACGCTGCGGCGCCCGAAGCGGCTTCGTCGTCCAGCTGGGCGTCGATCTGCTTCGCGCGCCGCTCGTCGTCGCGGGCCCAGCGGACGAAGAGCGCCACCACGAACGGCAGTCCCGCGACGTCGCCGCCGATCCACAGCACGCCCGCGCCGATGATCTGGTCGGTCCGCGGGTCCGGGCCCCGGCCCGGGTGCGCGGCCGCGTAGTGCGCCGGGGCGAGCAGCGGGCCGAGCCACAGCACCAGGCCCAGCGCGCCGTCGAAGATGACCTCGGTGAACGCGATCCACACCGACACCAGGTGCGGGTCCGCCCGTGGCGTCGGGTCGAGCCCGAGGCGCGTCCAGAAGTACGTGAAGCCCGCCAGCACGAGCGCGAGCCGGACGAGGCCGTCGACCACCGGGGACCGCAGCGAGAGGTCGTAGAGCGGCGTCAGGTACAGCACCAGCACCGGCGCGACCAGGGCGAGCGTGACGACCGGCGGGAACGACAGTGCCCGCGCCACCGGGCCGCGGCCGTGCTTCCGCGCCCACCGGGCGGGGACGGTGTCGAGCAGTAGCCGGAGGGGCGCGCCCAGTGCGAGCAGCAGCGGGGTGATCATCAGCAACGTCGTCGTCTGGACCGCGCGCACCCAGAAGAACGTCGTGTCGTAGACGGCCAGCGCCGAGCAGGTGACCACCAGGATGGTCGCGAGCCCGGCGAGGAACGCCGTCGTGCGGCCCGGCGGCCATTCGCGGCCGCGCGCCGCGCGGACGTAGAGCACGCCCAGGACGAGCACGGCGAGCACCGCCGGGGCATCGAAAGTCAGCGGCACGTCAGACCGCGAAGAAGATCAGGCTGCCGATTCCGGCGACCACACAGTAAACGGCGAAAGGGGTCAGCGTGCGCGTTTCGAAGTAACCCGTGAGGAACCGGACGGAAATGTACGAAGCGATGCCCGCGACAACGCTGCCGACGAGTGCCGGGCCGAGCGAAGCCTGGTTCTCCGGGGCGAACAGCGTCGGCATCTTGAGCACGCCCGCCGCGAGGATGACCGGCGTGGCGAGCAGGAACGCGAACCGCGCGGCGTCCTCGTGCCCGAGCCCGCGGCGCAGCCCGGCGACCATCGTGATGCCCGAGCGGCTGATGCCCGGCAGCAGCGCGAGGATCTGCGCCGCGCCGATCAGCACGGCCTCGCCGATGCGCAGCTTCGCCAGCCGGACGTCGGTCGCCTCCTCGACGGTGACCGCCCGCATGACCAGGGTTTCCTCCGCGGAGAAGTCCACAGTGTCCGCTTCCCCGGCGGGACGGCGGCGCGAGAACTTCTCGGCGGCGTAGAGCACTCCGCCGTTGAGCGCGAGGAAGATCGCCGACGGCACGGGCTTGCCGAGGTAGTCGCGCAGCAGTCCTTCGAGGAGCAGGCCGGCCAGCCCGACCGGGATGGTGGCCAGCACGAGCAGCCACGCGAGCCGCTGCTCCGGGGTGCGGATCTCCCGGCGCCGGATCGACGTCCACAGCCCGCCGACGATCCGCACCCAGTCCTTCCGGAAGAACACCACGAGCGCCACCGCGGTGGCCACGTGCATGGCCACGAGCACCGCGAGGTACGGCGAATCCTTTCCGATGCTCAGGTCCCGCTGCCATTCACCGCCGAGCCAGGCAGGCAACAGGATGCTGTGGCCGAGACTGGACACCGGAAACAATTCCGACACCCCTTGCAAGGCACCGACGACAATTGCCTCGACATAGGTCACCGCGGACATTTCGTACCCCTTTTTCGCCGCCCGAACCCGGAAACTACCGGCCCGCGGGTGAGCGCCCCGCAAGGGGGATACGCGAGCCCGATATCCACCTTCAGTGTTCACGTATATGAACATCAGTCATGTTCTTGACTGACGTTCGACTTGTGGCTTAGCGTTTAGCCCGTCGCCGCCACGACGAAGCTTCGATCCCTCGACGAGGAGGACGGAAATGCGTGAGCGGACTGCCGGCCGTCATCGCCACCCCGGCGGCAGCGCGCCCCTGCGACCCACCGAAGGCGGCTGACCCCCCGGACCGGGAGCCCGCTCAGCCCGGCGGCGGGGGCGGGCTCCCACCTTTCTTGGCCGTCGTTCCGGTATCCGGCGGCGGGTTGCCGGGACGACGGCCGAGACCCTGCGGCACAGTGTCGGCATGGACGAGCTCTACCCGCCCATCGCCGCTCGGGCCGAAGCGTTCCTGGACGTCGGCGACGGGCACCGGATCCGGTGCCAGGAGGCGGGCAACCCCGCCGGGAAGCCGGTCGTGGTGCTGCACGGCGGCCCCGGCAGCGGGATCGCGCCGATGGCGCGGCGGCACTTCGACCCCGAGGCGTACCGGATCGTCCTGTTCGACCAGCGCGGGTCAGGCCGGTCGACACCGGGCGTCGAAGACCTCTCGGCCAACACCCTGTGGCACCTGGTCGCCGACATGGAGGCCCTGCGCGAGCGGCTCGGCATCGAGCGCTGGCAGCTCTTCGGCGGCTCGTGGGGCGCGACCCTCGCCCTCGCCTACGCGGAGACGCACCCTTCCCGCGTCAGCGAAATCATCCTGCGCGGGGTGTTCACCGTGCGGCGGAGCGAACTCGACTGGATCTACCGCGGCGGCGCCGCCCACCTGTTCCCGCGGGAGTGGGAAGCCTTCCTCGCCCCGATCGCCCCGGACCGCCGAGACGACCCCCTGGCCGCGTACGCCTCCTTGCTCGACGACCCGGACGAAGAGGTGCGGCACCGGGCCGCGGTCGCGTGGAGCACCTGGGAAGGCGCGACGGTTTCGGTGCGGCCGCAGGACACCTTCGTCCGCCAGTACGCCGAACCGGCGTTCGCGCTGACGTTCGCGCGGCTCGCCGTCCACTACTTCGGCCACGGCGCCTGGCTCGACGACGGACAGCTGATCCGCGACGCGGGCAAGCTCGCCGGCATCCCCGGCGTGATCGTGCAGGGCCGCTACGACACGGTGTGCCCGCCGATCACGGCGTACGAGCTGCACCAGGCCTGGCCCGGGTCGGAGCTGAAGCTGCTCGAAGGCGCCGGCCACGCGGTGACCGACCCGGGCGTCCTCGCCGCCTTGCGCGCGGCGACGGACTCCTTCCGGCCCTGACCCCGGCCGCCCGAGGCCGTGTCTCCCGACAGTGCTCGCGCAGCCCGGAAAGCCGGAGCGCGGGCCGCGCGGTATCGCTCGGCGGCGCGGGGTCCTCACGCGTCCCGGTGGGTGATCGGTTGGGCATCGCCAGCCTCAGAGTGCGCTCATCACGTGCTTGACGCGGGTGTAGTCCTCGAGGCCGTACAGCGAGAGGTCCTTGCCGTAGCCGGACTTCTTGAACCCGCCGTGCGGCATCTCGGCGACCAGCGGGATGTGCGTGTTGATCCAGACGCAGCCGAAGTCGAGCTTCGCGGCGAGGCGCATCGCGCGCTGGTGGTCGCGGGTCCAGACCGACGACGCGAGGGCGTACTGGACGCCGTTCGCGGCGGCCAGCGCTTCGGCTTCGTCGCCGAACCGCTGGACGGTGATGACCGGGCCGAAGATCTCGTTCTGGCTGATCTCGTCGTCCTGGCGGACCCCGGAGACCACGGTGGCCTCGTAGAAGTAGCCTTCGTCACCGACCCGGTGTCCTCCACAGTGGACGGTCGCGTGGTCCGGGAGCCGGTCGACGAACCCGCCGACCTTCTCCAGCTGAGCCAGGTTGTTCAGCGGGCCGTACGCGACGTCTTCGTCGTCCGGCTTACCGGTCTTCGTCGCTTCGGCCTGCCGGGTGAGCGCGGCGACGAAGGTGTCGTGCACCTCGTCGGCGACCAGGACGCGGGTGGCGGCCGTGCAGTCCTGGCCGGCGTTGAAGTAACCCGCGACGGCGATGGCCTCGGCGGCGGCTTCGAGATCGGCGTCGGCGAAGACGATGACCGGCGCTTTGCCGCCGAGTTCCAGGTGCACGCGCTTGACGTCGACGGCGGCGGACCTGGCCACTTCGATGCCCGCCCGGACCGAGCCGGTGATCGACACCATCGCCGGGATGTCGTGCTCGACCAGCGCACGACCGGTGTCGCGGTCGCCGCAGATCACGTTGAAGACGCCGGGCGGGAAGAACTCGCCGGCGATCTCGGCGAGCAGCAGCGTCGACGCCGGAGTCGTGTCGGACGGCTTGAGCACCACGGTGTTGCCGGCGGCGAGAGCGGGCGCGATCTTCCAGATGGCCATCAGCAGCGGGTAGTTCCACGGCGTGACCTGCGCACAGACCCCGACGGGCTCACGTCGGACGAACGACGTGTGCCCCTCCATGTATTCGCCCGCGGCGCGGCCTTCGAGCACCCGCGCGGCCCCGGCGAAGAACCGGACCTGGTCGAGAACCATCGGGATTTCCTCGGCCATGGTCAGCGCGATCGGCTTGCCGGTGTTCGCGGACTCGACGCGGACGACCTCGTCGGCGCGGGCTTCCAGGGCGTCGGCGAGCTTGAGCAGCGCGAGCTGGCGCTGGGCGGGCGTCGTCGCGCGCCAACTCTCGAACGCGGTCGCGGCCACGGTGAGCGCGTTGTCGACGTCCTCGGGCCCGGCGATCGGGGCGGTGCAGTAGGGGCGCCCGGTCGCGGGATCGACGATCTCCGCCGTCCGGCCCGGCTTGGATTCGACGTACGCGCCGCCGACGTAGTGCTTCAGCTCCTGCGGCGGGGTGGGTGGGCAGGTAGAAGACACGGTGACTCCTCGGTGCTGGCGGGAGCTAAAACATATGACCCCATATGTAATATGACAAGAGCATGAGGCAAGATTGGTGCGAACGGGTACCGGCCGGAGGGGCACGATGCGCCAGGGCATGTCGCACAGCGCGCGATCCGCCATGTTCGCGCCGCTCGGCCAGGTCGGGCGGGCGGAAGCGGTGGCGGCGCGGCTGGTCGACGCCATCACGCTCGGCCTGCTCGCCGACGAGGAGCAGCTACCCAGCGAAGCCGACCTGGCCGCGCAGTTCGGCGTCTCGACCGTGACGGTCCGGGAAGCTCTGGTGGCCCTTCGGCACCAAGGCCTGGTCGAGACCCGGCGAGGGCGCAGCGGCGGCAGCTTCGTCCGCGCGCCGGCCAACCCGCCCTCGGACGCCTGGCGCGAGCGGCTGCGCGAAGTGTCCCTGTCCGACCTGCGCGACGTCGGCGACCACTACCTCGCGATCGCCGGGGCCGCCGCCAAGCTCGCCGCCGAACGCAGCTCACCCGAGGACGTCGCGCGGCTGCGGCTGGCCACCGGCGACCTCCGCACGGCGCACGGCATCGACTTCACGCGGGCCGAGCGGCAGTTCCACCTGGAGGTCGCGGCGGCCGCGCAGTCGCCGCGGCTCACCCACGAAGAGGTCCACCTGCAGAGCGAGCTCGGCGGGCTGCTGTGGCTGTCGCTCGGCCCGCACGGGACACATCCGCACGAGGAGCACGCGGCGATCACCGCCGCGATCGCCGGCGCGGACGGCGACCTGGCCCGCAAGCTCACCGAAGAACACGTCCTCGGCGCACTCGACCGGCTCGCGGACGTGCACCTCGACCTGCTCGCCCCGTACTCTGCCGATGGCCACTGATCCGGCCCGTGGCTCCGCTCCAACCCGCGCATCGAGGTGAGCACTGTGAACGACACCCGCACGCTGGCCGGCGACGAGGTCGTCGAGCAGGTTTCCGCGTTGGTGGAAGGGGTTTTCGAGCGGTTGAAGCCCCTGCTGGCAGCGGCCGAGGCGGTGCTGGCCGACGCTCCGGCGGCCGCGGCGCTGCACCGCATCCGGCCGCAGGTCACCGAGGTACTCGGCGGCCTGATCGTCGGCGCGGGGTTCGTCAGCGCGCCCCACGTGCTCACCGACTCGGAGTTCGGCTTCGAGTGGTGGTCGGCGGGTTCGCCGCCGTCCCAGCTGTTCATCAGCCTTGATCCGGGCAGCGAGAACTTCCTGGACTACACGCGCCAGTCGTGGTTCACGGTCCCGCGCGACACCGGGCGGCGGCACATCAACGGCCCGTACGTGGATTACCTGTGCACCGACGAGTACACGCTGACGTTCACGATCCCGGTGTTCCTCGCCGGGTCCTTCGCGGGCGTGGTCGGTGCCGATGTGTTCGTGCGCGAGTTCGAGCGCGCGGTGCGTCCCCGGCTGCGATCCCTGGGGCGCGGGGCGGCGCTGCTCAACGCCCAGGGGCGGGTGATCGTGTCCAACAGCGTCCGGCAGCCGACGGGGTCGCTGGTGCGGGAGGCCGACGTCCCGGCCTGGTGGACGTCCGGCGCCGAGCCGGGGCCGGCCCTGCGCCGCTGCGGCGACTCGCCGATCGTGCTGGCGCTCTAAGCCTGGAGCGCCACCCAGAGTTCCGCGCGGACGCCGGGGGAGTCGAGGTCGCGGCCGAGGAGTTCCGCGACCTTGGTGATGCGGTTGCGGAGCGTGTGCCGGTGGACGCCCAGCCTCGCCGCCGCGACGTCCCAGTGGCCGTGGTGTTCCAGCCAGCAGCGCAGCGACGACTCCAGGTCGCCGCGACCCGTCGCGTCGTGCTCGCGCAGCGGGGCCAGTGCGCCGTGGGCAAACGCTTGCGCCACCACGGGATCGATGAGGGACAGCAGGCCGCGGCCGGTGTGCTCGGCCGCCGACACCAGGATCTTGTCCTCGGCCTCGGCGACCTGGGCCGCCAGTTCCGCCTGCTCCAGCCCGGCGGCGAAATCCGCCGCGGACACCGGCCCAGCGACGCCGCCGTAGAGGCCACCGATGTGGAGTGCCGCCGCCGCCACGATGTCGACCACCGTGCCCGAACCGAAGGCGACGACCGACGCGCCCCACCGTGCCGCGAACACCGGCTCGCCTTCCAAGGCTGCCAAGAGCTTGCGCCGTGAAGCAGGCGTCCCGGCGAACACCAGCACCGACCACGGCGCGTCCGGAGCCTCGCCACCGGAAGTGGTCAGCACCCGCGACGCCAGCTCGCCCTGGCCACCGACGAGCAGCTCCAGCAGCCCCGACCGCAGGGCCTGCCGCGCCGCGGCCTGCGCGCGATCCTGTTCCAGCGCCAGGGAAAGCACCGACACCGCCGTGTTGACGATGTGCCGCGCCGCCGTGTCGAGCGGTGCCGCGGTCCCCACCGCCAGCACCCGGCGCGCGCTGGTGTCGAGCGTCTGCAGCACGACCTCTTCGCCGTCGAGCGAGAAGGCCCGCGTGCCGGTCCGAAGCCGCTCCAGCTCTTCGCGCAGTGAAGCGCCGTACGCACGTGCGCTCGCCGGAGCGGCTTCGGTGACGGTGGTGCGGTCGAAGAGCAGCACCCAGCCGTCGACCAGCTTCGCCAGCTTCCGCAACACGCCCGGCGGGCCGCCCTTGCCGACCGCCGTGCGGGTCAGCTCCTGCTGGGCGCGGCCGATCCGGACCGTCGTCGCGTACTCGTCGGCCGCCACCGCCCGCGAGACCGCGCGGGTGATCGCGATGAACGGCGTCTCGCGCGGCACCTCCAGGACCGGAAACCCCACCGAAGCCGCCGTCGACACGAGCGCGTGGGGCACCTCGTCGTGGCTCAGCCCGACACCGAAGCCGAGCCCGGCGACACCGGCCTCGACCAGCCGGCGCACGTAGGCCGGCGACGTCTCTTCGTCGAGGGCCAGGCCGGTGGTGAGCAGCAGTTCGCCGCCTTCCAGGAAGGCCTGCGGGTCGGTCAGCTCCGTCGGGTGGACCCAGCCGATGGGCCGATCCAGGAGGTCGTCGCCGGTCAGCACCCGGAGCCCGAGCGGGCGGTCGGCGGTCAGTCCGGCCAGCGTCAGTGCCATAACGGCATATTCTACGCCCGGAATTCGCCAGTTCGGCCAGCTGACGGCCGTCGCGCGCGGACCCATCCTGAGGACGTCCACCCCGCCGCTTCCGCAGGAGCACGCCGTGACCGCAAGCACCACCGCCGGGCCGCAGGCCCCGGCGCCCCGGCAGCGCAGGCTGCGCACCGAGATCCCCGGCCCTGTCTCGCGCGAGCTGCAGGAACGCCGTGTGCACGCGGTCGCCGCCGCGGTCGGCTCGGTGCTGCCCGTCTACGTCACCTCCGCCCGTGGCGGCCTGCTCACCGACGCCGACGGCAACGCGCTGATCGACTTCGGCTCCGGCATCGCGGTGACCAACGTCGGGCACTCCGCGCCGGCGGTGGTGGACCGCGTCCGCGAGCAGGCGGGCTCGTTCACCCACACCTGTTTCATGGTCACGCCGTACGAGGGGTACGTCGAGGTCTGCGAGGCGCTGGCCGAGCTGACGCCGGGCGGCCACGCGAAGAAGTCGGTGCTGCTCAACTCCGGCGCCGAAGCCGTCGAGAACGCCGTGAAGATCGCCCGCGCGGCAACCGGGCGCCAGGCCGTCGTCGTGTTCGACCACGCCTACCACGGCCGCACCAACCTCACCATGGGCATGACCGCGAAGTCGGTGCCCTACAAACACGGCTTCGGCCCGTTCGCGCCCGAGGTCTACCGGGTGCCGGGCTCGTACCCGTACCGGGACGGGCTGTCCGGTCCCGAAGCGGCCGCGCTGGCGATCGACCGGATCGAGAAGCAGATCGGCGGCGACCAGGTCGCGGCCGTCGTGCTGGAGCCGATCCAGGGCGAGGGCGGGTTCATCGAGCCCGCGCCCGGCTTCCTGCCCGCGCTTTCCCGCTGGTGCACCGGAAACGGCGTCGTGTTCGTCGCCGACGAGGTGCAGACCGGCTTCTGCCGCACCGGTTCGTGGTTCGCGTGCACCGACGAGGACGTCGTGCCGGACCTGATCGCGACGGCCAAGGGCATCGCGGGCGGACTCCCCCTCGCGGCGGTCACCGGCCGCGCCGAACTCCTGGATGCGGTGGCGCCAGGCGGCCTGGGTGGCACCTACGGCGGCAACCCGATCGCCTGCGCCGCCGCGCTCGGCTCGATCGCGACGATGAAGGCCGAAAACCTGGCTGCGTCGGCGAAACGCATCGAAGGTGTCGTCTTGCCGCGACTGCGCGCGCTGGCTTCGGAAACGGGCGCGATCGGCGACGTCCGTGGGCGCGGCGCGATGCTGGCGGCGGAGTTCGTGCGACCGGGTACCACCGAGCCGGACGCGGATCTCACCAAGCGCGTCGCGGCGGCCTGCCACCGGGCCGGCGTCGTGGTGCTGACCTGCGGCACCTACGGCAACGTCGTCCGGCTGCTGCCGCCGCTGTCCCTGTCCGACGACCTGCTCGACGAGGGCCTTTCGGTCCTCGAACACGCTGTCCGCACGGAGGCCCGCTCGTGACTTTCCCCTTCTGGGTCGCCGGGAAGCCGGTGACCGGCGGCCCGACGGCTTTCGTCCACCATCCGTTCGACGGCTCGCCGGCCGGTTCCCACTTCGTCCCCTCCCCTTCGGACGTCGAGACGGCGGTCCAGGCCGCGCACGACGTCGCCGACGAGTTCGCGACGCTGCCCGCGCACGTCCGCGCCGGCGCCTTGGACCACGTGTCCCGGGCTTTGGGTGAGCGGTCCGAAGAGATCGCGCAGCTCATCACGGCCGAGTCGGGCAAGCCGCTGAAGTGGGCGCGCGGCGAGGTCGGCCGCGCGGTGTCGACGTTCCGCTGGGCCGCCGAGGAAGCCCGCCGGTTCTCCGGCGAGCTGCAGCGGCTCGACACCGACCCCGGCGGCACCGGCCGGCTCGCGCTGGTGCGGCGGGTGCCCCGCGGCCCGGTGCTGGGCATCACGCCGTTCAACTTCCCGCTGAACCTGGTGGCGCACAAGGTGGCCCCGGCGATCGCGGTCGGCGCGCCGATCGTGCTCAAGCCCGCGCCCGCGACGCCGCTGACGGCGTTGGTACTCGGGGAAATCCTGGCCGGAACGGATCTCCCGGCTGGCTCGTGGTCGATCCTGCCGGTGGACAACGAGACGTCGTCACGGCTGGTCGAGGACCCGCGGCTGCCCGTGGTGTCGTTCACCGGCTCGGTCCCGGTCGGCTGGGCCATCCGCGACCGCGTGCCGCGCAAGCACGTGGCCTTGGAGCTGGGCGGGAACGGCGCGGTGCTCGTCTGTCCGGATTGGACGGACCTCGATTTCGCGGCGCGGCGCATCGCCACCTTCGCGATGTACCAGGCCGGGCAGTCGTGCATCTCGGTGCAGCGGGTCTACGCGCACTCCCAGGTGTTCGACGCGTTGCAGGAGAAGGTTCTGGAGGAGGTGCGCGCACTCCGCACGGGCGACCCGCGCGCCGAGGGCGTCGACGTCGGCCCGCTGATCGACGAGGACGCCGCGGCCCGGGTTTCGTCGTGGATTTCGTCGGCGGTCTCGTCCGGTGCCCGCTTGCTGACCGGCGGCGGGCGTTCGGGCGCCACGGTGGAGCCGACGGTGCTGGCGGACGTGCCCGGGGACGCGTCCGTGCTGGTCGAGGAGGTCTTCGGGCCGGTGGTCTCGCTGGTCCGGGTGGCCTCGGTGGCCGACGGGGTGGCGCGGATCAACGCGTCGCGGTTCGGGCTGCAGGCGGGCGTCTTCACCCGTGACCTGCCGACGGCGTTCGAGGTCTCGGCTTCGCTGAAGGTCGGCGGGGTGCTGGTGGGCGACGTGCCGAGCTTCCGGGCCGACCAGATGCCGTACGGCGGGGTGAAGGACTCCGGGATGGGCCGCGAGGGCCCGGCGTCGGCGATGGCGGACTTCACCGAGGAGCGCGTCACGGTCCTCACCGGACTGACGCTCTAGAGCAGGCCCGGGACCGCGAGGCCGGTTTCGTAGGCGACGATCACCGCCTGGACCCGGTCTCGCAGCCCGAGCTTGCTCAGCAGGTTGCTGACGTGCGTCTTCACCGTGTGCTCGCTGACCACCAGCTAGGCTCCTCGGTGGTTGCGGTGCTGCCTTCGATCATGGTTTTCCGCGCCGCGGAGCGGATCGCCGGTGAGAGCGATTCCACGTCTCCCTCTTGAGGACCAGAGACCACCGAGCGCGGTCGTCAAACCGCTCGCCGCACGACCGGCCACGGCGTAGGTTCGTGGCCGACGACAGGAAGGGCACGTGAGTTTGCCGCGCAAGAGTTCCCGGCCCCTCACCGTCGACGGCGTCGAATACCGGTGGACCGTGCGCCGCAAGCCGACCTACGGGCAGGCGATCGGCGGGACCATGACCTACGCCGTCGAACTCGCCGACCGGCCCGGCGCCACCCTGGTCGTCGACACCGGGCGGCCGCGGCCGGACAACTGGCTACATCTGCCCACCGAGCCCATCCGCCCGGCCGAAGTCGCCGACGGCATCCGCGCCGCTGTGGCCCGGGGGTTCGACTTCACAACCCCGCGAGCGCGGTCGTCAGCGCGGCGTGCGCGTCGACCAGCGAAGGCCCGTACCAGGTGAGGTGGCGGCCCGAGACCAGGACGTACCGCGCGTCCGGGAAGTGGTCCGGGCCGTCGTCGTCGGTGAAGACGTACGGCTCGTCCGGCAGCACCAGCAGGTCCGCGTCCGCGCTCAGGTGGGCCCGCAGCTCTTCGACGTCCGGCCGCGGGTAGCGCTCGGTGTCCCCCGCGTAGACGTTCGCCACGCCGACCCGGCGCAGGACGTCACCGGCGAAGGTGTCGCGGCCCAGGACGATCCACGGCTTGCGCCACACCGGGACCACCGCGTGGAACCGCACCGGCCGGACTTCCCGCCAGACCTCTTCGGCTTCGACCAGCCAGTCCGGCTCCTCCAGTTCGTACGCCTGGGTCAACAGGCGCCGCAGCGACCCCAGCGCGGCCGGAACGGACGCCGCCGCGGCCATCACCCAGACCGGGATCCCGTTGGCGCGCAGGCCTTGCACGTCCTCCGGGCGGTTCTCTTCGGAGTTGGCCAGCACCAGGTCCGGCGCCAGGTCCAGCACGCGGTCGAGATCCGGGTACTTCGACCCACCCACCCGTGGCACTTCCAAAGTGGACGGATGAGTGCAGTAGTCGGTGGCGCCGGCGAGCCGTCCGGGCGCGCTCACCTCGACCGCTTCGGTCAGGGACGGCACCAGCGACACCACCCGGGCCACCGGTCCCTCGATCGGGACCGTCTCGCCCAGGTCGTCCACGAGTTCCGAAGTCCTCATGCGCGTTCGAACGACACCTTTCGCTTCTCGACGTCCACGGCGGTCAGCCGGACCCCGATCCGTTCACCGGCGGTCAGCTTCTCCCCCGCGCACTTCGCCATCACCGTCGGGTCCTCGACCAGGATCTCCGCCTTGTTCTCGTCGGCCCGCAGCACGACCGCGCTGAACTCGCCGCCGACGTGCTCGGCCAGCACCCACGCTTCGACCTGGTCGATGCACGCACGCTCGACCTTCGCGGCGAGGGTGTCCGACGCGCTCATCCGCTCCGGGACGTCCGCCAGCGCCGCCCGCGCCCACGCCGGCGGCTCGCGGCCGGCCGACACGGCGAGGCAGATCTCCGTGGCGAACCGGTCCACCAGCCGCCGGATCGGCGCCGTGACGTGCGCGTACGCGCCGCCGATGCCCGCGTGCGTGGTCAACGCGGGCAGCTCGCCGTCGAACGCGGTGTAGCCCGCGCCGCGCAGCAGCCGCGTCGTGTCGGCGTAGAGCGCCATCGACGCCGGCTGGCCGGGGTCCAGTTTGGCCAAGAACTCCGAAACGGTCTCCTCGGGCGCCCAGGCGATGCCGAGCGCGTCGGCCGAACGGCGCAGCCAGTCGACGGCTTCGGGCTCCGGGTCGGGCAACGTGCGCAGGACGCCGACCCGCGCGTCGATCATGATCCGCGCCGCGGCCATCCCGGTGAGCAGCGAGATCTCGGCGTTCCAGGCGTCGACGGCCGTGCGCGGCCGGCGGGCGAGGACCCAGCCGCCGTCCGGGTCGCCGCTGATCTCCTGCTCCGGCAGCTGCAGCTCGACGGCGCCGCGGCGCACGGCCAGCTCGCGGCGGCGCCGGCCCAGCTCGGGCAGCGCGGCCACCGAGGGGTGCGGGTGGCCGGCGTCGAGCGCGGCCTGCACCGTCTCGTAGTCGAACTGCTCGGTGGACCGGACCAGCGCGCGGCGCACCCGGATGGCCGTCGGCTCACCCGCGTCGTCGGTCTCGATGGTCCAGAGCACCGCGGGCCGGATCTCGCCGGGCAGCAGGCTCGCCGCGCCTTCGGAGAGCACCGGCGGGTGCAGCGGGACGTTCCCGTCGGGCAGGTAGAGCGTCTGCCCGCGCAGGCGCGACTCCCGGTCGAGCGCGCCGCCGGGCGGGACGAACGAGGCCAGGTCGGCGATCGCGTAGTGCACGCGGAAGCCGCGCGCGGTCCGCTCGACGACCATCGCCTGATCGAGGTCCTTGGACCCGGGCGGGTCGATGGTGACGAGCGGCAGGTCCGTCGCGTCCTCCCGGGGACCCGCCGAGGCCAGCGGATCGAGCACCGCGGCCTCCGCTTCGGCCAGCACCGCGGGCCCGAAGGACTCCGGCAGCGAAAACTCGGCACGCAGGGGGCCGAAGTCCCCGCCTGCCGAGTGTGTCCTGATCACGAGGGGAGGCACCCCTCAACCCTAACCCCGACGGGGCCCGGAGATCGCCCGATCGGGCGCGGGCCGGTCGGGTGTACGTTGACCTTGGCAATAATGAAAACCGTCTTCATTCCCAGGAAGGGCTCCGACAAGTGAAGATCGCGTTCGTCGGCAAGGGCGGCAGCGGCAAGACGACGCTGTCGTCGCTGTTCGTCGCGTACCTCGCCGACGCCGGCAAGCCGGTGCTGGCCATCGACGCCGACATCAACCAGCACCTCGCGGTGGCGCTCGGCGCGACCGAGGAGGAGGCGCTGGCGTGGCCGACGCTCGGCGACAACATGGCCCTGATCAAGGAGTACCTGCGCGGCGACAACCCGCGGATCCCCGACGCCGCGTCGATGATCAAGACGACGCCGCCGGGGCGCGGTTCGCGGCTGGTCCGGCCGTTCGAGGACAATCCGGTCTTTTCCACCTGCTTCCGGCAGCTGGGCGGCGTGCGGCTCGGCGTCACGGGCCAGTTCGACGAGGACGACCTCGGCGTCAAGTGCTACCACTCGAAGGTCGGCGCGGCGGAGCTGCTGCTGAACCACCTGGTCGACGTGGACGGCGAGTACGTCGTGATGGACATGACCGCGGGCGCCGACGCGTTCGCGTCCGGGCTGTTCACGCGGTTCGACGTGACGTTCCTGGTCTGCGAACCGACGGTGCGCAGCATCGGCGTCTACCGGCAGTACGCGGACTACGCGCGCGACTTCGGCGTGCGGCTCGTCGTGGTCGGCAACAAGGTCACCGACACCGACGACGGCGAGTTCCTGCGGGAGCAGGTCGGCTCGGCGTTGCTCGGGTGGATGTCGGCTTCGCGGCACGTACGCGCGGCGGAGCGCGGCGCGGCCCGGCCGATCACCGAGCTGGAACCGCACAACCTGGAGACGCTGCGCGCGATGCGGGCGACGGTCGACGCGGAGCAGCGCGACTGGACGCGCTACCAGCGTCAGGCCGTCGAGTTCCACCTGCGCAACGCCCGGGCATGGGCCGGCGCCGACCTGGCGGACCAGGTCGACCCGGAGTTCGTGCTGGGGCCGCAGTTGCCGGTCGAGTCGGCTTAGTCGTCGTTCCAGCCGGCATCGGCCGCGTCGGCCTGCCGGGTGCGTTCCTTGGCGATGTCGAGCGCCCGGCGGGCGGTGGCCTCATCCGGGTACGGGCCCAGCAGGTCGACGCTGCGGCCGCGTTCGAGGTGCTCGACCTTGTGGGTGCGGGTGTTGTAGTACCACCCCGGGTCCGGGTTCGGGTCTTTGGACATGACTCAAGCCTGACACCCGACGGCCCGGCTGTCAGCGCTTGTACCGGTACGGGATCTCGGTCGGCTGCCCGGTCGGGCCGAAGTCCTGGGGTTCTTCGGGCTCTTTGGGTTGGTCGGTGAACTCGTCGAACCAGCCACGGGCGGTGCCTCGTGGCGGGGTATCGGCCTCGGAGCGACCGGAGGGCTGAGGCAGGGGCGTGTCCCGGCCGGGGAACACGGGGTGGGCGTTGGGCGCCGGCGGGACGGGCGGCATGGTTCCGGGGCCCGGGAAGACGGGCCTGGCCGGGGCGGTGTGGCGGGCCGGGAAGGGCTGGGGTGTCGATTCCGGACCGGGGAAGACCGGCTTGGCCCGGGGGGCGGGGTTGGCCTGGGGGGCGGGGTTCGGGGCCGGGCCGGGGCTTGGCGCTGGGTTGGTGCCCTGGGCGGGGCCAGGGGCCTGGTTGGAGCCGGGCCCGACGCCCGCGGCCGGGCCGGATGCTGGGCTAGCGCCGTGGACGGGGCCAGAAACCTGATTGGAGCCGGGTTCAGCACCGGCGGCCGAGCCCGGTGCCGGGCTGACGCCCGGAGACTGGCCGGCGCCCTGGGCGGGGCCAGAAACCTGGTTCGAGCCGGGCCCGACGCCCGCGGCCGGGCCCGGTGCAACAGCCGGGCCGGGTGCTGGGCTGGTGCTCGGAACCTGGCCGGTGCCCGGTGCCGTACCGGCAGGCGGACTGAAGCGGGGAGCCGCGGGGTCAGCGGGCCCCCAGGGTGGCCTCGGCAAATTCGAGCCGGCGGCAGGCGGTTGCGCCTGCGGAGAGACGGGCTCCGGCGCCACGGCAGGCAGCTGAGGTGGCGGGGTGGCAACGGGCGCTTGCGGCGGCGAAATGGCGGACTGCACCGGCTGCGGCACGGTGGGCGGCCCCGGCTGGAAATCAGGCGCCACCGGGTGGATCGGCTTGTCCTCGGCCGGCGTCGCCGCGGCCACCTCGGACTCGGCCGCATCCGACGGCGCAGCCTGAGTCGCAGTTTCCTCCGCCTGAGGCGGGTTCTCGACTGACGGCGAAGCCGCGGACTCGGGCCGGACCGCAGGCTCAGGAGACGCCGTCGGAGCTTCTGCGGCAGGCGGTTCCGTGCCGGAAATCTCCGGCTCGACTACCTCGGTCGGCAACAACTCGGCGGCGGGCGGCTCCTCGGCGGCGAGTGATTCTCCCTCGGGGGCCGGCGGTTCGACTGTGGACGCCGCAGACGCAGGCTCGCGCGGGCCAGCCTCCTCCTGCGGGATCTCGGGTTCCACCCCCGCCACCGGCGCATCTGGCCCAGTCACCGCGGCTTCCGTGTCCGGCGCAGACGCCTCCGGCCGAGCCACCTCAGCTTCCGCCTCCGGAGCAGATTCCTCCGGCCGAGCCACCTCAGACGCAACCGCCGCTTCGGTCACCGGCTGCGGCGAGTGATCTGCCTCATCGGAGACCTCCGATGCGACCGGTTCAGCTTCAGCCACCTCACGCGGGGCTTCGGCGACCGGCTCCGGAGCCGCGTGCCACGCGGCCGACTGTGGCGACTCTGGCTGCTGCGGGGCCTTCACCGGCCCCGGCAGGTCCGCTTCAGCCGCCACCGACCACTCAAGCTCCGTCGGCTCGGCACCCGACGAAGCAGTCGGCGAAACAGCCGGCGAAGCGGAAGTGCTCGGCGCAGCGACCGGTTCGGCGGCCGGGTGCGCGACCGGCATAGCCGAAGCCGGACCCTGGCGACCCCACGTCCCCGGCGGGACTGCCTCCTCCGCCCGGCTCCACCCCGGGCTCGGCGCCGAGGCGGCGTCGTCAGGACGTCCCCACCCCGGCGATCGCGGCTCCTCATACCCCCCGGGCACGTGCTGCTCCGGCGTCCCCGGGACCGACTGGGCCGGGGGCGGGTGCGGCGTCGTCCGCCACACCGGGGCCGGGCCGATGTTCATGGGCGCCGGCGCCTGGCCCGGCGGCGCCCCCGCTCCGGGGGGCGGCGGTGCCGGGCGGCCCGCCGCCCTCGGGATCGGGTCCAGGCACGACACCAGCACCGTCGTGTTCAGCGGGTCCTCGACCTTGCGGCCACTGCGCTCGCGGTAGACCATCTCGCCGTCGGCGTCCATCTCCACCAGGTAGCCCGCCTCCGCGAGCTGTTCCTCGTCGAGGTCAGCCAGCTTCTCGTAGCGCGAGGGCACCACCCGGTAGATCGGCCACGCCAGCGACGCGTGCTCCGCGTGGAACTGCGCCAGCAGCGCCGCCATCTGCTGCTGCCACGGCAACGACATCCCCTCGGCCAGCGACCGCGGCACCACGACGTACCCCGCGTCCACGCCCGGGTAGCCCTGGCCCAGCTGGTCGGCGAGTGGGGTGCTGGACGCGGGACGAGCCGGCTGCCGGGGCGCCTGGGGCGCGCCGAACAGCGCCGCCGGGTCCTGGGGCTCGCCCGCACCGGACTTGCCTCGCCTGCCGAATTTCCGTCCCACGTGCTCATCCTCTGCCAGTACGCGGCCACCTGCTCGTGGAAGCGCCGCGACGTCGGGTGAATCGGTTCCGCTTTCGGCCGAATCCTTCGACCCCTGTTCGTGTCAAGGGCACTCACCCATGCTAAACGCCGGGGCGGACCGCCTGCGGCACCACTTCACGCTCGTCGAAGGAGAAGGCCCGCGTGTGCACCGGGACGCCGGTCTGCTGCGCCTCGACGATCTTGCCGTCGCCGAGGTACATCATCACGTGGTGGATGGTGTTCGGGTCCGACGGATCGTTGGCGAGGAACAGCAGGTCACCGGGCTGCGCGTCGCGCACCGGCAGGAACGCGCCGGCGTGGTACTGGTCGCGGGAGACGCGCGGCAGGATGATCCCGGCGGCCTCGTACGCCCGCAGCATCAGCCCCGAACAGTCGTACGAATTCGGGCCCGTGGCGCCCCACACATACGGCTTGCCCTGCTCGCCCAGCGCGAAACTGATCGCCTTCCCGGCCGCCTGGCTCGGCGGCAGCAGCTCGCCCATGCCGGTGCCGCAGGCGACGACGTCGGCGACCTCGCCGACGTCCTCCACCAGCGTCGCCGCCATCGGCTCCCACTTGTGGTACCGGTCCGGGAAGCCCGAGCGCTCGACGGCCTGCGCGGCGTCGCCCGGGCGCTTGTTCTCCCAGTCCGGCACCGCGAGCAGCACGTCGTAGAACTTGTTGACCGCGTACTGCGGGTTGGTGACATCCGAGATCGAGCCCCAGCCCATCGACGGGCGCATCTGGAAGATGCCCTGGGAGTCGCGGTCGCCGTAGGTCAGGTTGTGCAGCCCCGACTCGGTCATCCCGGCCTGGATCGCGACCTGCCAGGCGCGCGGCGCCAGCGACCGCTGCTTGCCGACCGTGACGATCAGCGCGACGATCCCGCGCTGCTCGTCGTCCAGCTTCGACGCGTCGACCGTGCCGCGGTCGCCCTGGCCGGGCTGCGTCGGCCCGACCGAGGCGTCGCAGCTCATCAGCGAGACGCCCCTGGCCTGCGCCTGCCGGCTGTCGACGACGACCTTCGCGGCGACGGCCGTCACGATCAGGGCGCCGATCGCGACGAACACGATCAGTCCCAGCCACAACCCCAGTCGCCGCACGGTCAGCTCGCCTGGTCGTAGTCGGCGACCCGCCAGCCGGCGTTGGTGTTCACGACCGTGATGCTGAGCTTCGGCCCGTCGGTCGGGATCGTCAGCTGCACCGAGCTGGTGTAGGACGTGCCGACCTGTGGCTCACCGGTGACCTTCGTCGCCGGGATGTTCGCCGGGTCCACCGACGACATCACCGGCAGGTACTCCTCGGTGGTGAACGGCTTCAGGTTGGCCAGCCACTGCTCGGAGGTGATGCCGGCCGGGTGGTTCACCCAGGCCGCGGCCCATTCCTTGGCGACGCGGATCGCGTCGTTGTTCGGCGCCGCCGACGTCGGGGTCACCAGCGGCGCGGAGAGGCGCGTCGGCAGGTTCGACGTCGGCACCGGCGCCGCGACGCCGGGGGGCGTCGCGTGGGCGGACGTGGTGGTCCCGGGGGGCGCCGCCGCCTTGGCCTGCGGTTTGCCGACCACCTTCGGCAGCAAGATGCCGAGCGCGGTGACCAGGATCGCCAGGAACACCAGCGTCCCCATCAGGTGGCGGGGCGAGCGCAGCGGCCAGCCCCACAGCCGGCGGTAGACCGCGGTGCGGCCGCGGTTGGTGCGGATCGGCATCGGTCACCGCCCCATCACTTGGTCGGTCTCACGGGGTTCTTCACGGACCTCGATGCCCCGCGACGGCCGGTACAGCACGAAGACCGGCTTGCCCGCGACGACTTCGGGGTCGACACGGCGTGGCTGCGCCCGCACGCCCGGCGTCCGAGGCGCGTCGCTGGAGCCGGACTCGGGCGTGCGCAGGTCGGACGGCACGACGACGGGCTCGGGCTCGTCGCTCCAGCGCCGGTCGGCCACCGGGGAGGTGTCGACGCGGCGGCTCTCCTCGCCCCGGAGCGTCGGACGCCCGCCGGAGCCGACGACGACGTACTCGCCCGGATCGCCGTTGACGGGGTTGTACTGGCCGTACACCGGGGAGCCGGGGCGGCGGCCCGCGGGAAGCGCGCCGGCCGGGGCGCCGTTGATGGCCCCTGGCCAGGCACCGGACCAGGCGGCGGCCGGCCGGGACGCGCCCGAGCCGCTGTCGAGGCGCTGGGCGTTGGCGAAGATCGTGGCCTCCGGCCGGAACCGCCCCCCGCCGACGGTGGCGCCCATCGGCCCACGCTGCTCGCCGTCGACGACGTCGTCGGTGTCGCGCACGTTCTGCCAGAACTCGTCCTGCGGAGTCGGGCCGTTCTGGTGGCGCCGGAACCGGGAGAAGATCCCGCCGCCCGGCGACGGCACCGCGGCGCCGACCATGCTGACCGACATCTCGACCATCTGCCACAACCGCCGCACCGGGCGCCCGACCATGAACAGCAGCACGGTGATCAGCCCGGCGAGGACCATCTGCGTGAGCATGTTCAGCGAGCTGCCGGCGGCGAAGATCGCCTGCAGCAGCAGGGCGTGCACCCCCGCGAGCACCGAGAGCACGACGAGGTTGAACGCGACACCGCCGGCGACCTTGAGCACGCGGCGCAGGATCTCCGGGTGCAGCAGCGCGACGAGCCCGATCAGCGGCGCGGTGAGCGCGAAGAGGCGGATGAGGACCTGGGCCAGCAGCACTGACGCTTTCGCCAGGAGCTGGAAGAGCGAGTAGACGAGGGCTTGGCCGAGCGAGAGGAAGCCGGCACCGGTGCGGCCGCCGGCTTCGCCGGTGAAGTAGCCGGTGGCGGGGCCGAGCTTGGTGGAGATGTCCTTGAAGGCGTTCTTCTTGCCGTCGATGACGGACTGGTTGCCGTCGTCGCCGTTGCGCAGCTGTGCCCACGTGAACGCCTGCGCGTCCAGCAGCGGACGGCCGAACTGGTCGGCCTGCGGTGCGGTCGGCGAGCCGAACTCCCCGCGCACCCAGTTCTTGTAGACGATCTCGTTGTGCAGGCTCGTCGGCAGCACGTGCCGGATGACGCGGTCGTCGGATTCGTCGACGAACCCGGCCTGGATGTTCGTCGTGGTCTGGACGATCGCTTTGTCGATCGGATCGAAGTACCGCAGCATCGCCAGCGACGACGCCGCGAGCCAGACCCCGGCCAGGGCGTAGAGCGCGCGTTTGCTGACCGAGGCGAGGTCGCCGCGCCAGATGTTGCGGAACATCATGATCGACAGGATCAGCGCGACCAGCCCGAACAGCTGGGCGTAGATGTTGTTGTAGACCTTCTCCGCGCCCGACTTCACCGCGCTGTAGAGCGGGTTGAGCAGGCCGCCCTCGAGCACGGTGTAGTGCAGCGAGTTCGTCGCGCCGACGATGTTCTTGCCCAGGTTGAACAGCTGGTTGCCGCCCCAGGTGTCCAAAGTGGAGCCCGCAGGCGTCAGGCTCAGCGAGGAACAGTCCGTCTCGAAGGTGTTCCAGACGAACCCGGCGTAGCTGTAGTCGACGTACGCGCTGCCCGCCTCGCCGTGGCCTTCGGCGGGATCGATCGCGCCGACCATGCCCGCGCCGGGGCGTTCCGGGTTCGGCGCCTCACCGCAGGCCGCCGCGCTCGCCGCCGGTGCCGTGGCGATCGCCTGCAGGCCGAGGACGAGCATGACGGCGAACATCGTCGCCTTGCGCCCCGGCGCGCGCCGCCCCGGCCGCGGACCTTCCTTGATCCGCCGCTTGAGCGAGTGCCACCCGGCGGCCAACGTCAGCAGGACCGCCAGAGTCAGCACGGTGTTCATGCGGCGTCCCGGCCGGTGCCGCCCTTTCCACCCGTCCGGGCGTGCTGCTGGCCGTGACCGTTCGCACCGTTCGGTGGTTGGACCCCGCCCTCCACTTCGCCCGTCTCCGACGCCAAGGGGTCCGGGGCGCCGAGGAGGTTCTCGTCGGCCAGGCCGACCTCCAGTTCCGCCGCCAGCTCGAAGTCCTGCTCCAGCTCGATGTCGTCCTCGGGAGGCGCTGCCACGTACTGCTTCGTCTCCTCCGTGCCGGGCAGGGCCAGCTCGTGGCCCGGGCGGGGCTTGGCCGCGTCCTTCGAGCCCGGCGTCGTGTCCATGACCGCGCGGAGGTGCTCCAGGTGCGGGCCGGAGAAGTCGACGCGGATGCGTTCGACTCCGCCGGCGCCGTCGCCGAAGATGAACTGGCGGGGCTCCAGGTCCCGCTCCAGGCCGCGCTGGGCGCCCGGGCGGCGGCCCAGTGCCGCGACGACCTGCTCGTAGCCCACGCCCACCGGGACCTTCAGCAGGCGCAGCGCGTCGGCTTGGGCGTCGTCGTCGTCGAGGCGGCCGACGAACACCGAGTCCAGCAGGGTCACGAAACCCTGGATCTTCAGGAAGTCCGCCGGGATCTGGGAGGACAGCAGCACCCGGACGTTCCACTTCCGCGAGTCACGCGCGAAGCGGTTCATCAGGACGCGCCCGGTCGGGACCTCGGACAGGAAGAAGGCCTCGTCGATCCAGACGCCCTTGCGCATCTCCTTCGGCTTCTCGTACACCGACCGCTGGGTCAGCCACGCCGCCAGGTTCAGCATCTCGACGCCGAGGGATTCCGCGTCCGTCCAGTACTCGCGCGGCACGCCGTCCTTCGGCAGGGTCAGCCCCGCCATCGTCAGCACGGTCAGCCGGTCGTCGCGGGTCTCCGAGTACGGGTCCGCGTCGGTCTCCGGGATGAGCAGCGCCATCCGCTCGCGCATCTCGTCGAGGAAGTCCGCGACGACGCACGCGTGCTCGTGGTGCTCGCTCGAATCCCGCCGCAGCGCGTCGATCACCTGCCCGGGATCCGCGTCGAAGCGGCCGCCGACGGCGCGAACCGCGCGCAGCAGCACGATCCGGGTCTGCGCCATCCGCGACACCTCGTACGGCAGGACACCGGACAGGACGTCCAGCACGAGACGTCGCCGCGTCGCGCCCGCGAGGGCCTTCTCCCGGCGCCAGGAACGCTCGGGGTCGTCCTCGTCCATGAAGTGCTCGATGAGCGGCTCGGCGACCACCCGGTACGGGTTCAAGATCCCCGGCTGGGCGTTGAGCAGGTTGATCGGCCGCGCGTACGGCCGCAGCTCCGGCAGGTCGCACAGCCGCGACAGCGGGCCGGACGGGTCGAGGACCGTCCAGTTCGCCCCGGCCCGCAGCGTCTTGTAGACGATGCCACCGCCGAGGAACGACTTACCACCACCCAGGCCGGCGACCATCGCGGTCAGGCCGGAGCCGTCGCGGATCTCCTGGGCCATCCAGGGGTCCCAGGCCACCGGGCGCCGGGTCGCCGTGCACGTCTCGCCGAGCAGGATGCCGCGGCGGTCGCCGACCTCCGCGGTCGCCGTCGGGACCGCCGAGGACGCCCAGACCACCGAGCCGCGGCGCATGTACGCCGCCGAGGCCAGCGGCTCGCCCGGGATGAACTCCCTGGCCATCGCGTACTGGGCTTCGGGGTGCTCGATGGCGATCTTCGGCTTGTACAGGTCGAGCAGCTGCTGGGCCAGGCGCAGCGCGTCACGCTCGGTCGGTCCGGACACCGCCAGCCGCCACCAGGACCGCACGCGGGTGGCGAGCGCGGTGAAGCCCGACGTCATCTCGTCGTCGATCTCCAGCACCCGTCCGGCCTGGCGCGACAGCGACTGCGGCGGTTCCAGCTCGTGCTCGTCGGTGTAGTGCTTGACCTGCGAGCGCACCTTGTTCATCTGGCGCTGCAGTTCGCTGGCGACCTCTTCGGGGCGCCGCACGTAGATCCGCGCCGACACCTCGACCGCGGCGGGCAGCCGGTCGGCGTGCTGGATCCACGGGTCGTCGACCTCGGGGATCTGCAGGCCGTGCATCTGCCCGACGGTGAGGACGGCCAGGTGCCGCGAGACGCCGGCGTTGGAGCCGGTGCGGCCGCGCACGGTCACGGTCGGCGCGTACGGGTCGGCGTAATAGTCGGCGGCGTCGGTGAAGCTGGCCAGGTCCTCGGGCTCCCAGGCCGCGCCCGGCACGGCGGGCATGTTCCGCGGCGCGGGCAGGCCCAGCGAGCACGAGCGGTGCATCAGCCAGGACATCTCCTCGGCGTGCGCCGGCCGGCCTTCCAGCCCGGCACTGCCGATGACCTGGTCGAGGTGCTCGACCTCGGAGTCCAGCGCGGCCAGCTCGGCGTCGACGGCCTCGGGCAGGATCTTGCGCAGGACCGGCGCGGCCCGCTCGACCGCGCGGTCGACCATCCGCCGGGTCTGCACCTGGACGCCTAGATAGACCTCTTTTTCGGCCATCGAACGGCCCATCAGCTGCTGCTGCTCGCCGATCAGGTAGTCGTCGAACGACAGCGCGCCCGGGACGTCGCCGGGGCGGTTGTGGGCGTTGTAGACGTGCGCCTCGGCCCACATCCGGATCGGGTACGGCCGGTTCGTCACGCGGAGGTGGAGCCAGCGGCCCTGCAGTTCGGCGTACTGGCCCGCGATGGCCGCGATGAGGTCGCGGCGCTGCGAGTCGGAACGGAACGACCAGCGCTGCGGCGCGAGCCGGTACCAGGCGTAGACCTCGTAGCCCGAGCGCACCAGGTGCCCGTCGATGCTTCGCACCGCGATCGACGGGGTATACGCGGGAATCGCCTGCTCACCGGGCAGGCGCGCCTTGTTCCCCGAGCCGTTTCGCGACGCGCGGACCTGCTCGGGCGGTTGCCACGCGCCCGAGTGTGCGTCTCGTCCCTGCTTTCCTCGGCTACCGCCGCGACCGAACAACGACTACCTCCCGGCCCGGGCCGCACTGCTGCGGCCCCGACGCGCTCGTGGTGTTCCCTGGACCAACCCTTGAGCCAGCGCAGTGGCGCGGTGCGCCTCCGCCGAGGCGGTGGTGACGGACCCGGCACCCGGCGGCCCGCCGTGGTGCCGGTACTGCCGCCGCCGGCGGTGCTTCGGCACCGGGCGGGTCGCCCGCACCCGGACGCGGCTGGCGCTGACGGCGCCGCCCGTGCCCGTGGTGCGCTTTCTCGGGGTGTTGAGCTCGCGGCCCGCCATCGCGACCACGGTGCCGAGCGGGCGCTCGTGGCTGATCTTGGCCGTGAGCAGCCGGGTGATCGCGATGGTGGCGATGAACCCCCACGCCGTCGAGAAGAACCCGAAGCTCCACCCCGCCCAGCGTTCGACGCCGAGCACGACGAAGAACGTCGGGATGCCGATGAGCCAGGCGACGTACCTGGCTCTCCAGGGAAAAGTCGCTTTCGGTGGGCCGAGCCACACGGCGTCGACCCGGTAGACCTCGTCATCCGTCCTGATGCGCACGCGGCTCCCGCCTCAGCCGGTGAACAGGCCGGCGATCCACTGGCCCACGTTGACGCCGGCGCCGCTGACCGCGAGCCCGATGATGGCGAGCGCGATGACCACGCCGGCGAGCCGGCGCATGACACCGGCGTTGTCGCCCTTGCCGCCGCCCAGCCACAGCAGGAGGAGGGCTACGGCCAGCAACACCAGGGGGATGACGTTGTCAATCAGCCAGGTGCGCACGTTTCCCGTGCCCAGCTCGCCGGCGGCCAGCGTGTCGAGGGTGGTCAAGGTCGTCATCGCGATACTCCCGGTGCGCGGTGGGGGCCGCGCGGTTCTGGCTCAGGCGGTGCTTCGAACACATCATGGGGGCTACGAGGGGTAATCGTCAAAGCGCGCTGCGTAAATACCGGCTGTGCTCCTCAACCGGTCTGGCACGCCAGGCACCCGTAATCTCCACGCCCACCATCATCGCGGCAAGGGTCCTCGGGTTAAAGCCCGGCCACCCATACTTCTCAGTGTGCTGACGAACTCACCCCAATGCCCGGAATTTGCTCACTGTAAGTACTTGCCGTGTGGCCGTTGTGCGGCCTTGAACAGTGTGACATGACACGAACGGCTCTGTCGCACGAGTCCGCTCTGTGACGCCTCCTCGGCCGGTCCACACCCATGTCGATCTTGGACGGCCGGGCTGTCCGTCACAGGGCGCTCAGAATCCCACCAGTTTTTCACTACATAGCGTGATCTTGGTTCTCATGGCCGTCCTTGGGTGAACACCCCGGCGGGATAGGCGCCCGCCTCGACGACGCGGGCGCTGAGGCCCCGGCACAGCTCCTCGAGCCGGGCGGTCTTTTCGGCCCCGAGGCGGTTCCACGGCCCGCGGGCGGCGCTCTCGGTGGCCACCTCGATCCGGTCGCGGACGGCGATGCCTTCTTCGGTGAGCGCGCCGCCGTCGTCGAGGAGCCCGCGGTCGCGGAGGCCGGCTTCGGCGGCCTCCCACTGTTCGTCGCTCCAGCCGCGGGTGAGCTTGGCGGCGGCGGTGACGAACCCGCGCCCGGTGGCGTGGTGGCTGATCAGAGCTTCGATCCCGCTCAGGCCGTTGAGCACGAGGGCCGCGATGTGGCCGTCACCGCGGTACTCGCGGAGCAGAGTGATGGCGTGCCAGAGAACAAGGTGCGGCTCCCCCGGCCACCCGAGCCCGGCATGGGCGGCGTAAAGCGGCCGCCCCTCCCCCGTACAGCCCGCGGCGGCTTCGCGGGCGAGCTCGGCGGCCTCGGCGACGTCATCGCTCTTGACGTGCTCCCCGAGAAGCCGGGTCAGCGCTTTGTCGACACCGTCGAGCCGCGCCTCGAGCACCTGCTCGGGCGTCGCCAGGGTCCAGGCCCGCGGAATGACGCGGGCGACGACTTCGGGGTTGAAGTTGTAGAAGGTGGCGGCCACGACCTCGGGGCCGACCGCCCCCATGGCGGCGGCCCGCCCGGCGAAGTACGGCATCCGCCCAGGCCGCAAACCGACCCCGGTGAGGGCGGCATCGACCTCGGGCACGAAGTACACGAGGGCATGCAAGGAATCAAAGGCCGTCTTGAACCGCTTCTCATCGCCCGCCATCCAGCCACCCTACCCCCGAGTAACCACCAGGCGGAACCACACACCGGCGCAGCCAGGCGTACCGGAAGGGTCGGCTCGCGTACCCGGAGGGCGGTACCCGGTCGTGAAGAGACGGACGAGCTGGCATGTAAGCCGGATCCTGTTCCCCGGTCGCCTTGCGGCTCGCGGGGCGGCGATCATCCATCTCGGCCTGCCGTTGCCGGCAGGCTCCAGCGGCCTACCCGCAGGCTCGGACGGGCCGTCCTCGAACGCCTGCGCAGGAGCTCGGAAGCTCCCTCTTGACCTTGCTCCGGGTGGGGTTTACCTAGCCGTCCCGGTCACCCGGGACGCTGGTGGTCTCTTACACCACCGTTTCACCCTTACCCCCGTCCGGAAACGGAGGCGGTCTGTTCTCTGTGGCACTTTCCCGCGGGTCACCCCGGGTTGCCGTTAGCAACCACCCTGCCCTGCGGAGTCCGGACTTTCCTCGGGCCGGGTCGCCCCGGCTCGCGACCGCCCTGCCAGCTCGTCCGCAGCTGGATGGTAGCTCAGTAGCCCGCCACCGCCTCGCTGTGGTGGCGGGGGTGGACGGGCGCCGGGGGCTGGTGCTGCGCGGGTGCGGGGTGCTGGCGGGCGAGCTCGGCCGTCCAGTGGAGGACGGCGGCGGGGCTGTCGAGGCCGATGAGGCCGACGAGTTTCCCTTGGCGGACGAAGCCGGTGATGGGGCGGGTGCCGGGAACGGGTGATTCGAGGAGGACGGTGTCGGTGGCGAGGCCGGGGCGGCCGGCGACCTGGATGCGGACACCGTGTTGTTCGGACCAGTAGCGGGGCACCGGGGTGTAGGCCGGCGCGCCGTGGGGGCCGGTGAGGAGGTTCTGGGCGGCGGCGCGGCTCATTTCGACGGCGTTGAGCCAGTGTTCGTCGCGCTGGGGTGTGGGGTCGTAGCGGAGGTTGGGCCAGCGGGCGACGTCGCCGGCGGCGACGATGGTGGACGAGCCGACGACGTGGCAGGTGGGGCCGCAGACGACGCCGTCGTCGAGGGGGAGCTTGGCGCCGCGGAGCCAGGAGACGGCGGGCACGCTGCCGACGGCGACGACGACGCAGGCGACTTCGATGGCGCGGCCGTCGGTGAACTCGAGGCCGACGGTGGTGGGTGCGGGGCGCCAGCGGCGGATGGTGGTGCCGAGTTCGAGGCGGACGCCGCGGGCGGTGTGGAGCGCGGTGAGCCATTCGCCGATGTCGGGGCCGAGGACGTCGGCGAGGAGGGGGCGGCCGCGGCCGATGAGGACGACGTCGCGGTCCATCTCGCGGAGGCTGGAGGCGACTTCGCAGCCGATGAAGCCGTCGCCGATGACGGCGACCGGGCCGGGGTTGGTGGCGAGGGCGCGCTGAAGGGCGATGGTGTCGGAAAGGGTGCGGACGACGACGATCCGCGGGTGGCCGTGGGGGGCGCCGGGCATGCGGCGGGGTTCGACGCCGGTGGCGATGATGAGGCCGTCGTAGCGGAGTTCCTCGTCGCGGAGGTGGACGATCTGCCGGTTGGGCGACAGCGCCGTGACGGGGGTGTCGAACCGCCATTCGGCGTCGACTTCGAGGGGGTCGGCGAGGAGGGTGTCCGCGCGGCTGACCCCGCCGGTGAGGAGCTGCTTGGACAGCGCCGGGCGGTGGTAGGCGATGCCGGGTTCGGCGCCGAGGACGACGAGTTCGCCGTCGAACCCGAGTTCGCGCAGCCGTTCGGCGGCGCGCAGGCCGGCGAGGCCGGCTCCGGCGATCACGATGCGTTCGCTCATCGGGTGGCTCCCAACAGGTGGATGGCTCTCATCGGGCAGGCGCGGGCGGCGGCCCGCACGTTCGGGACTTCCTGGGCTTCGGGCCGTTTCTCGTACTCGAGCTGCCCGTCTTGGCCGAGCTGGAAGACCTGGGGCGCTTCGGACTGGCAGACGCCGTAGGCATGGCAGCGTTGGCTGTCGACGTCGACTCGGAGCGTGGCCGGTTCGGGGCTTTGGTCGGCGGGTGAGGCGGCGATCAGCCCGGCACGGGCGAGGACCGGGGCGGGCAGCACCCGCAGGACGGACAGGAGGACCGGCGGGACGAGCACGGTGATCCCGGCGAGCCAGACGACGGCGAGGTGGCCGTCGGCGACGGCGCCGAGCCAGGCGTGCACGGCGAGCAGGCCGATGGCGAGGTAGCCGGCCTGGTGGAAGCGGAGCCAGCGGCCTTCGCGGGCGCGGCGCAGGCCGGCGGTGACGGACACGGCGATCACGAGTTCGAGGCCGGCGATGCCGAGCGCGTGCCGCGGGGTGCCGTTGTAGAAGGGGACGAGCAGGTCGGTGACGCCGAACGGGTCGTCTTCGAGGAAGAGGAAGGCCAGCCCGTGCAGGGTGCCGGTGGCGAGGGTGAACGCGGCGAGCAGGACGTGCCCGGTGCGCAGCGCGTCCTGGCCGCTGAACCGGCGCACCCAGCCGGTGGCGGCGAGGACGCCCCAGCACAGCGTGAGGCACATGCAGAGATAGGTGAGGCGGCCGGACAGGGCGGCGACCTCGGCGATGCCGGTGTCGTGGGGCGACACCGGCATCAGCGCGGCTGAGGGGGACATGGGGCGGCTTACCTCCGGGTGCGCGGCTGGGTCCTGCCGGGGGTTCCGAGCAGGCGGAGCAGGCCGAACGTGGCGACGGTGGCGACGGCCACGAGGACGGCGCCGACGACGAAGTCGCCGACGCCGAGCGTGTTGTCCTCGGTGGCGGAGACGAGCAGGGACGTGGTCTCGGCGAGGCCGGTGCTCTCGAGGAGCGTCAGGTGCCCGAGGGCGGTGTCGACGGCGGTCTGGGCGAAGGCGCGGACGTCGTCGTCGCGGGTGCCCGCGCGGACGTCGGAGGCGAGGCCGAAGAGGGTGCCGTACTCGGCGCGGAGCCGGTTGACGTAGGCGCGGTCGAACTCGTCGCCGGAGTCCGCGGCGATGTCGTCGGCCCAGACGCGTTCCTGGTCGGTGGGTTCGCCGGGCAGGGTGATGGCGAGCCGGTCGGCGACCGCGCGCAGGGCGACGTCGAGGCGGGCCTGGTCGTCGGCGATGCGGCCGGCGACCGCGCGGACGCGCCGGTTGGTGGCCCGCTCGGCGGCGAGCCTGCTCGACGGCACGGCCCACAGCGTGTGCTGTTTCAGCCGGGTCAGCAGGGTGCGGTCACTCTGCTGCAGTTCGCCGGCGGATGCCGGCAGGGCGCAGCCGAGCACGAGCGCGGTCGTGGCGGCCAGCAGCGCCACGAATCGGAGCGGCATCCCCGTTGTCCCTTCGCGAAGGAGTCCTCACCGGGGGTTACGGAGAACAGGCATGATCCGGTTCTCGTCGTCACCTTTTAGTGACTGTGACGTACATCACATGACACATTTTGAACCACTCAAGAGAAGCTGCCGTGGCCGCCGCCACTAATTGAGCACGGAAACTAATGCATATGGCCTATTAAGTCGTTTTGCGCTACGCTCCGATGGCCCCACGGTCCGCCAGTCAGGTGAGGTTGCGAGCTTTATGGAAGTATTGGGCAGAGCCAGTAGCGGCCACGTCGGCTACGCCTCGTCCGCCACCGCCCTCGACGTCGGCCCTACTCCGCCGGACGACCTCGTCCCATTGCTGTACAAGGACTTCCGCGCCACCCTGTTCAGCCAGGTGTTGGCACTGACCAACCATGATCGTCAGTGGACCGAGGATGTGGTGCAGGAGACCATGATCCGCGCGTGGCAGCACTCCGACACGCTCGAGCGCGAGCCCGGAATGCTGCGCGGCTGGCTGCTCACAGTGGCCCGCCGGATCGTCATCGACGGCTGGCGGAATCGCCGGGTCCGCCCGCAGGAGGTCGCCCTGGAACTCCCGGAAACCGCCCAGACCGCCGACCGCACGGACAGCTCGTTAGCCGCGCTAACGATTACCCAGGCATTGTTGGAACTGGACGAGAAATATCAGTCCGTCATCTCGCAGACCTACCTCGCCGGAAACACAGTTCGGCAGGCGGCGACAATTCTTGGAATTCCCGAAGGAACCGTCAAATCGCGCTTGTACACGGCGATGCGGCAATTGCGGAAGGCGCTCGGGGAAGTGACGGTGCAATGAGGGAGTGGCACCCGCCGCATCGGGACGCCGCGGCCTACGGGCTCGGCGTCCTCGATGATCCGGGGGCGTTCGAAGCCCACTTGAGCGGCTGCGCCCACTGCCGGGTGCTGGTCGCCGAGTTCCGCTCGGTGACCGGCGCGCTGACGCAGGCGTCGCAGCTCGGCTATCTCCCGTGGGGCCTGACCCCGGATCCCGGTCAGGAGGCGGGCCCTGGGCCCTCCGAGAGCTACCCGCCGCCGCCTGGCAAGGGCGCGGTGCGGCGCCGGAAGTCCTGCGCGGTGCGGGGCAGTCGGGGCTCGGCGGCCGGCCCGCTCCTGCTGCTCGTGCTCGGCATGGCCGTGACGGCCCTGAGCGCGGCCCGGCCGGCCACCACGAGGACCCGGTTCGCATCCACTGCGTCCATCGTCTCCCCTGCTCAGGTCGTGGCCGGTACCGGCGCCAAGCTTCGGGATCTCCCGTGGCGGGCCGGTTTCAAGTAGTCTGCCCGAACCCAACATGAAAGTCCTTACGGTGGATACCGAAGTAAATCCCGAGCACCCCGTCAGCGGGGCTTCGGTACCGAAGCGTCCCGCCCCGCGGCTCCCCGGCCGCGAGCCCGAGCTCAACCACCTGACCAGCCTTTTCCCCGTCGCTCTCGGCGGCACGGCCGCCAGCGCGGTGCTGGCAGGCGAGTACGGCATGGGCAAGAGCGCCACGCTGCACACCGCCGCGGCACTGGCCGCCGACGCGGGCTTCGTCGTCGCGGTCGCCACCGGGTCGCGACTGGAGAGCCACCTGGCCGGCGGGGTCGTGCGTCAGCTGGCGGACGCGCTGGAGAACTCGGGCCCCGCGCGCCCGCGCACACCGCACCCCGCCGAGCCGTGCGGACCGGCCGGCGAGGGCGAAGCTCTCGAACGCTTCTACCGGATCGTCCGCGACGCGGCCGGGCAAGGTCCGCTCTTCCTCGGCATCGACAACGTGCACCTCGCCGACGTCTGGTCCATGCGGTGCCTGGCCTACCTCCGCAACCGCGTGCTCGACCTGCCGGTGATGATCGTCCTCACGTCCCAGACCGGCCACCCCCCGCACAGCGAGGTGGCCCTGCTGGAGATGGCGGGCTCCACACCGGCCACCATCACGCTGAACGGCCTCGGCGACGCCGCCGCGGCAGAGATCCTCGGGCTCGCCCCCGGCGAGCTCGCCTCCGCCTGCCGCGAGGCGACCGGCGGCAACCCGTACCTGCTGCAGGCGCTGCGCCCGCGGCTGCTGCCCGGCGCGGACCCGCACGAGCTCGGCTCGTCGCTGGTCGGGCAGGTGCTCCACACGCGGATGCAGGAGTTCCCGCACGCGCCGGCGATCCTGAACGCGGCCGCGATCCTCGGCGAGGACGCCGGTTTCGACCTGCTGGCCCAGCTCGCCGGCGTCGACGAGCTCGACGCGCTGCAGGCGATCGACACCATGGTCCGGCTGCACGTGCTCAACAACAGCAACCGGCCGACGCTGACGTACTCGTTCGTCCGCAACTCCCTGCTGAAGGACATGCCGCAGACGACGCGGGCGGTCAGCCACGCGCGGGCGGCGAAGCTCCTGTCGGAGGCGGGCGCGCCGGCCGAGCGCGTCGCCGACCACCTGCTGGACGCCACGTCGATCCGGATCCCGTGGGGCGTGGACGTGCTGCGGCAGAGCGCGCGCAACGCGGTGTTCTCCGGACAGCCCGAGCTGGCCGCGCGGCACCTGCGGCGGGCGCTGGAGGAGCGGTTGACGTCCGGGCGCCGGATGGCCGTGCTGCTGCAGCTGGCCCACGCGGAGTTCCAGGTCGACCCGCCCGCCGCGGCGAAGCGGGTGCGAGAGGCCGTCGACACCATCAGCAACCGCGAGACGGCCGCGTTCATCGCCACCGTCATGCTGCTGACCCTCTGCGGCGGGCAGGACGCCCGGCTCGGGATCAGCGCGGCGGGCCAGATCGCGGCGCGGCTGGACGCCGGTGGGCCGGAGGCCGTCTGGCCGCTGCTGTGCATGACCTACCTCGCCGAGGCGGGCAGCAGGCTCGGCCCGCCCCCGGAGTTCCGCGACTTCGAGGAGCAGTGGGCGCCGCTGACCGACCCGGCGGCCCAGCGGAGCCGCTCGGCGCTGCTGGCGCTCGACGCCGTCCGCAGCGGCGACTCGGCGCAGGAGGCGCTCGGGCACTTCGCGGACGCGCTGACCGGCGACGACGGCGAACTCTTCGAACAGCACTACTTCTTCACGCTGGCCACCGCGGTGCTCGCGGACGAGCCGGTGCACGTCGACCGGCTGTGCCGGGTCCTCGACGTCGAGCGCGAGCCGTGGGACGTGCACGTGCCGCACGGCGCGCTGCCCACCCTGGCCCGCGGCATCGCGCTGCAGGCCAGCGGCGACCTCCAGCGGGCCAGCGTGCACTTCGAGTCGCTGCTGCGCCGGTTCGACGAGCGCGGCGGGACGACGACCTGCCCGGTCGGCGTGCTGTGCGCGGCGAAGCTCGTCGAGTGCTGGGTGGACCTGGGCCGGTTCGAGGCGGCGACGTCGCTGCTGGACCGGATGGACTTCGTCGCCAGCCAGGGCCTGTTCACCCACACCTACCTGCTGTACGCGCGGGGCCGCCTGCGCGTCGCCACCGGGTACACCCGCTTCGGCTTCGAGGACCTGCTCAGCTGCGGCCGACGGCTCGCGCACCACGGCATGCGGTTCCCGGGGTTCGTGCCGTGGCGCGCGCACGCCGCCCGCGCCGCGCTGGCCCTCGGCCAGGCCGACGACGCGGCCCGGCTGGCCGAAGAGGACATCAACGCCGCGGCCCGCTGGGGCGCGGCGCGGCCGCTGGGCACGGCGCTCACCACGCTCGGGCTGGTCCGGGAGGACGACGAAGCCGAACGGGCGCTGAGCAAGGCGATCTCGACGCTGCGGGAGTCGCCGGCCCGCCTGCAGCTGGCGACGGCGCTGACCGAGCTCGGCACGCTGCAGGCGCGGCACGGCCAGTCCGAAAAGGCCATCGAGACGCTGCGGCAGGCCGTCGAGCTGAGTGAGCACTGCGGCGCGCGGCCGCTGGCCCGCCGCGCGGCGGAGGAGCTGCGGTCGGCACGGCGCGCGCTGACCCCGGCCAAGGAGAACGAGTACGGGTTGACGCGGCAGGAGAACCGCATCGCCGTGATGGCCGCGCAGGGCCTGACCAACCGCGAGATCGCCACGGCGCTGCACCTCACCCGGCGGACGGTCGAGCTGCACCTGTCCGGCGCGTACCGCAAGCTCGGCATCCCGGGCCGCGCGGAACTCGGTGGCGCGCTGGCGAAGTCGCAGCGCGGCAGCTAGCTGGCGTCGCGCGTTGTTCGACGTTCGGGCCGAGCGCCCCAATGTGGCGTTCGGTGCGTCCAACGCACCCAAAGTGGCGTTCGGTGCGTCCAGCGCACCCAATGTGGCGTTGGTTGCGTCCAACGCACCCAAAGTGGCGTTCGGTGCGTCCAGCGCACCCAATGTGGCGTTGGTTGCGTCCAGCGCACCCAAAGTGGCGTTCGGTGCGTCCAGCGCACCCAATGTGGCGTTGGTTGCGTCCAGCGCACCCAAAGTGGCGTTCGGTGCGTCAGACGCAACCAGCGCCACATTGGGGCGCAACCCCTGACCCTGTCAACGAACCTCGGACGCGCGGCAGCTAGGTCCACTTCGGACACCGGGATGAGCAGCCCCCGGTTTCCACGCTACCCGGAAGCACCGACAGAACCGGGCGCTCGGCGGAATTGTCGGTGCCCGCCGGTAAAGTGGAAGACGGGGGGCGCCCCTGGCGGCTGGTGCGTCCGAGGCCGTCGGTTAGCGTGCGCGAGTGAACTTCTGGGCGGCTGCGGGCAGCCTCGCGCTGCTGGCCGCGGTGCTGGTCTTCGCGATCGTCCGCCCGCGTGGCTGGCCGGAAGCGGTCGCCGCGGTGCCGGCGGCGGGTCTCGCGCTCCTGCTGGGCCTGGTGCGGCCCGCCGCGGCCGGGCACCGGGCCGTGGAAATCCTCCCGACACTGGGCTTTCTGGCCGCGATTCTCCTCTTGTCCTTTTTGGCCAGTGTGGACGGCGTGTTCAGCTGGCTCGGCAACCGGCTCGCCGAGGCGTGCCACGGCAAGCCGCGCCGGCTGCTGGTGCTGACCTTCGCCGCGGCGGCCGGGGTGACCGCGGTCCTCAGCCTGGACGCCACGGTCGTGCTGCTCACTCCCGTGGTGCTCGCGACCGCGGCGAGCCTCGAGATGCCGGCCCGGCCGCACGTCTACGCGTGCGCGCACCTGGCCAACTCGGCGTCGACGCTGCTGCCCGTGTCGAACCTGACGAACCTGCTGGCCTTCGCCGCGTCGGGGCTGACGTTCGCCGGGTTCACGGCGTTGATGGCGTTGCCGTGGCTGGTCACGATCGGCATCGAGCTGGTGGTGTTCCTGCGGTTCTTCGCTGCGGATCTGCGGCCGCGGGAGACCGCCGAACCGCGGCAGCACCTGGAGACGCCGACGTTCGCGCTGGTCATCCTGGGATTGACGCTGGCAGGCTTCGCGGTGGGCCAGCTCGGCCACGTCGAGCCGGTGTGGATCGCGGCGCTGGCCGCGTTGATCCTCGGGGTGCGCGCGCTGGCGGTGGGCACGATCCGGCCGTGGCAGCTGGTCAGCGAGGCGGCGCCGCAACTGTGCCTGTTCGTGCTGGGCCTGGCGGTGGTGGTGGAGGGGGTGTCGGAGCACGTTCTCGGCGGCGTGCTGCGTCAGGTCCTGCCGACGTCGACGGGCCTGGTGGACCTCCTGGTGGCGGCCGGGGTGGCGGCGTTGCTCGCCAACGTGGTCAACAACCTCCCGGCGACGCTGATCCTGTTGTCGGTGCTGGGCCCGCACCCCGCGCCGGGGGTGCTGCTGGCGGTGTTGCTGGGGGTGAACATCGGCCCGAACGCGACCTACCTCGGCTCACTGGCGACGCTCCTGTGGCGCCGGACCCTCCCGCAGCACCCGTCGGCGAGGACGTTCCACGCGCTGGGCGCGATCACGACCCCGTTGTGCCTGGCCGCGGCGACGCTCGCCCTCTGGCTGAGCCTCACCCTGGCCACCTGACGCCGCGAAACCCGTAACTGGCGTGATCAGGCCCGGATCTCGCGTGATCAGAACCGGAACTCGCGAGTTACGGCTCTGATCACGCCGGTTACGTGGCCGATCACGCGAGTTACGGCATCGTGATCGTCTGGCCCGGGTGCATCGTCGGGCCGCAGTCGTCCAGGGGGCCGCCGAAGCGGTCCGCCGCCACCTCCGGGATCGTCTTCGCCGCGTAGTCCTGCGCCGCCTTGAGCTTGGCCGGGTCGGTGGCCACGTCCCTGCGGACCCAGTCGCCGTTGCGAAGGCCCTCGATCGGGGAGCTGTAGATCAGCACGTAGTCGCGGTCGAGGCGCGGGTCCAGCGCGATGCCGTTGCCCGCCGCCCATGGGCCCCACGAGTGGATGAACGTCGGCTTCACCGTGTCGAACACGTAGTCGCGCAGGCCCGCCTGGTCGTTGTCGTGCACCAGGTCGGCGATCGGCTTGTTGACCAGGCCCGCCATGTCGACCAGCTCGAGCCGGCTGGTCATCGACGAGCCGCCGAGGTCGGGCAGCAGCAGCGACGCCTTCCGCAGGCCGAGGATGTCGGCGTAGGTGTTGAAGCCGCGGCCGAAGCGGTCGGCCACCAGGCACGCCGTGATGTTGGGGTTGTTCGCGAACTTGTCCGCGGCCTGGGCGAACCCGATGGCCGACGGGACGAACGCGCCCACGAGCACGACGACGACGCCCACGCGCAGCAGCGCCCGGCGGTGCTTGAGCAGCTCACCGGCCGAGAGGGTGCCCGCGATGACCGCCAGCGCCCAGATCGGGCTGGCGAACCGGTGCTGGTACATCCAGTCTTCGACCATCACGCCGTACGCGACGATCCCCAGCCCGAGCGGCACCAGCAGCGCGATCAGCGGACGCCGCCACGGCGCCTTGACCAGCGCGAACGCGATCACCAGGGCCAGCACGACCACCCCGGCCCAGCCCGCGTACTTCACGAGTTCGAGCGGCCGCTCCAAGGCGGCCAGCCCCGGCAGGCCCTGCTGCTTCGCCACCGACGGGTTGGCCAGCAGCCGGCCGAACTCGGCGTGGCGCCAGACGACGTACGCGCCGAACGGCACGGCGAACGCCGCCACCGACAGCAGCGCCAGACGGAAGCTCTTCCAGAACAGTCCCGAGCGCAGCAGGAACAGCGCCGCGAGCGGGTACGCGCCCGCGTAGATCAGCCCTTCCGGCCGGGTCAGCGCGGCGAGCGCGACGAGCACGCCGGACCACAGCGCGACCTTCGGCGTCAGCAGCTTGTCGCGCTTCACCGAGACGAACAGCGTCACACCCAGCGTGACGACCACGAACGCGAACAGTGAGTTCTCCAGGCCGGACACGACCCAGATGACGAAGGACGGGATGGTCGCCAGTGTCAGGCCGGCGACCAGCGTGGCCAGCCAGGCGAAGCGGGGGAAGATCTGCTTCGCGGCGACGTGGCACGCCGTCAGGACGCCGCCGGTGAACAGCAGGCCCAGCGCCTTCGGGAACAGCACGTAGTCCGGGATGCCGAACAGCAGGCCGTGGTCGAAGAGGCCGACGAGCTTGCCGAGGCCGAGCAGCACCATCCACGTCGGGTCCGAGAAGCCCTCGACCGGCGGGGCGCCCGGCTGCAGCACCGGGCCGAGGCCGTCGGCGAAGCTGCGGGCGTAGGAGAACGTGATGGCCGCGTCGTCGACGATCCAGTGGCCGTAGCGGGCGGCGTGGACGGCGACCGCCGCGACGCCGGCGAGCACGGCCAGCACCGGCGCCAGCCGCGCGGCCCAGCCCCGCGCGGTCGTGGTGGCCGCGGGGTCCTCGGGGAGGTCGCTGGGGGAGGTCTCGGTGAGTGCGCTAGCCGTCATGTCCTCGTCACTGTTCCGCCCGCAGGCCTCTGCCGGTGGGATGCGCACGAGCTGGCGCCCCATGAAGTGGACCCGAGGCCGGGCCCGCCGCCGCGGCGTCGCGGTCGAGACACTCTAGCCAATACCCCATGAGGGGTCGGCCACGCGTCGGCATCGAGCGTGATCCACCCCACACTTCCCTGAATTTCTCAGCCCGGTCAGGACAGGTGCGAGGTGTCGTTCACGAGGCGGACCGACGCGTTCCCGTCCGGGTAGAACTCGACGATCGACAGCGACGCCAGATCGAGGTGCAGCCGGAACAGCAGCTGCGGCCCGGCGTCGAGCCCCATCCGGAGCAGCGTCTTGATCGGCGTCACGTGGCTGACCAGCACCAGCGTCCGGCCGCCGTGCTCGGCGATCAGCTCGTCACGGGCCTTGCGGACGCGCCGGTGCACGACGTCGAAGCTCTCCCCGCCGGGCGGCGGGACCGAGCTGTCGCCGAGCCACGAGCGGTGCAGTTCGGCGTCGCGGTCGGCCGCTTCGGCGAACGTCAGCCCCTCCCAGTCGCCGAAGTCGGTCTCGATGAGGCCGGGGTGGGTCTCGACGCGGCCACCGAGCGCGTCGGCGACCGCCTGCGCGGTCTGCTTCGTGCGGGTGAGCGGCGAAGAGATGATCGGGACAGCCTCGCCGTCGACGACCAGGCCGTCGGTCGCGGCCAGCCGCTTCGCCGCCGCCGCGGCCTGCGCGCGGCCCAGTTCGGTGAGCGGGACGTCGCCGCGGCCGGAGTAGCGCCGCAGCGCCGACATCTCGGTCTGGCCGTGGCGCAGCAGGAGCAGCCGGGTCGGGGTGCCGGTCGCGCCGGTCCAGGCCACCGTCGCGCGGTCCGGCTTCCGGGTCGGCAGCCGCGGCCGAACCGGTTCTCCGGGGGTGCGGGTGGCGGAGCCCCCGGCCCGGGGCGAAGCCCCGGATTCCGCTGCCGCGGCGACGGGCTTCCCGGCGGCCGCGTCCATGGCCTCGTTGGCCAGCCGGTCGGCGTGCGAGTTCTGCGCACGCGGGATCCACTCGTACCTGACGCGGGAGAAGCCGGCGGCCAGCTCCTTGGCCCGCTCGGCGAGCGGCTGCATGTCGGGGTGCTTGATCTTCCAGCGCCCGGACATCTGCTCCACCACGAGCTTCGAGTCCATCCGTACGTCCACAGTGGACGCACCGACCTCGGCCGCGGCGGCCAGGCCGGCGATCAGCCCGCGGTACTCGGCGACGTTGTTGGTGACCACGCCGAGGCTTTCCTTGCGCTCGGCCAGGACCTCGCCGGTGGCGGGGTCCTTGACCACCGCGCCGTAGCCGGCCGGGCCCGGGTTGCCCCGGGAGCCTCCGTCGGCTTCGACAACAACATGCGTTGGGGGGTCCGCGGGGGCGGAGCCCCCCGGGCGGGGTCCGGGGGTTGCACCCCCGACAACACCGTGCGAGCTCACAGGCCCGACTCCAGGGTCCGGACCAGGATCGCGCCGCAGTTCTCGCACTGGATGACCTCGTCCTCGGGCGCGCCCTTGATCTCGTTGACCGTGTTGCGGTCCAGCTCCAGCTGGCAGGCGCCGCAGCGGCGGGCGCGCAGCAGCGCGGCCCCGATCCCCTTGTGCTCGCGGACCCGCTCGTACAGCTTGAGCAGCGGCTCCGGGAAGCGCGGCAGCAGCTTCGCGCGGTCTTCGTCGCGGCGTGCGCGGGTGGTGTCGAGGTCCTTGAACGCGTCGTCGCGGCGGACGATCGCGGCGGCGACCTGAGCCTCGGCCTTGTCGACCTCCGCGCCGGTGCGCTGCGCGTCCAGGCCCAGTGCCTCGCGCTGCTCCATCAGCTCCAGCAGGTCGTCCTCCAGCGCGCTCTGCCGGCGCTGCAGGCTCTGCAGTTCGTGCTCGATGTCGGTCATCTGCTTGGAGTTCACCGACCCGGACGCGAGGAGCTTGCGGTCGCGGTCCTCGCGGGCGCGCACCGACTCGATCTCCTTCTCCTGGCGGGCGATCTCGCGGTCGAGGTCGGAGGCGGCGGTCTCCACCGACACGAGCGCGTCGCGGCGCTCGCGGGCGGCCTTCTCCCCCGCGTCGATCTCGGCCAGTTCGGGCAGGGTGCGGCGGCGGTGCGCGGTGCGCGAAAGTTCGGCGTCCACCTTGGCGAGCTCGAGCAACTGGCGCTGCACGGCGGGTTCGGCCTTCACTGTGCTCCTCTTAATTCGATTTGCGCTCGGCGCGGACGTTCCACGGGTCGGTGCACCGCGTGGAGACGTGAACGTCGACGTTACCCGCAAACTCCCGCGCCACGACCGCCGAGGCTTGCCCGCACCAGGGCCATTCGCTGGCCCAGTGGGTCAGCCCGACCAGCGCGGGCACCGCGTCCGGGTTCGCCAGGTGCTCGCCGGCGGGGTGATGCCGCAGGTCGGCGGTGACGTAGGCGTCGACGCCGGCCGCGGTGGCCTGCGCCAGGTACGAGTCCCCGGCGCCGCCGGACACCGCGACGGTGCGGATCGGGCGGTCCGCGGCGCCCGCCCCGAGCACCCCCGGCACGGTCGGCGGCAGGGCGTCGGCGACGCGCTGGACGAACGTCGCGAACGGCTCGGCGGCGGGCAGTTCGCCGAGCCGGCCGATGCCGGTGACCCCGTCGGCGTTCGGCGCCAGCGGGCCGGTCACGCGCAGCCCGATCGCCGCGGCCAGCGCGTCGGAGACACCGGGGTCGGCGGAGTCGGCGTTGGTGTGCGCGCAGTAGAGGGCGATGCCGTCGCGGATCATCCGGTGCACCAGCGCGCCCTTGGCGGTGTCGGCGGGCACGCCGTGCACCCCGCGCAGCAGCAGCGGGTGGTGCGCGACGATCAGCTGGGCGCCGAGTTCGGCGGCTTCGTCGACGGTCTCGGCGACGGGGTCGACGCAGAAGAGCACCCGCGTGACGGGTTCGGCGGGATCGCCGCAGACGAGGCCGACGGCGTCCCACGACTCGGCGAGCGCGGGCGGGTACGCCCGTTCCAGCACGGCGATGACTTCGGAGATTTCGGAGTGCGCGGACACCCGGCGATCCTCGCATGGAGATTTCCGATCACGCGCCTTCGGCCCTGGCTCGTCACGGTGACGGTGGGCCTCGCCGGGTCCCTGCTCTCCCCGGTGACCTGTCCGGCCCGCTGGGGGCGCCCCCGGCGGCGTCGGATCGTCGCCGCCGCGAGCGCCGGGTGAGCGTCAGTTGCAGTTGCCGCAGCAGCCGCAGCCCTGGCCAGTGCACTTCGAGCAGCACCCGTGCATGATCGCTCTCCTTTCGGTTCGCGTCCTCGCGAGCTCGACGCTAGGTGCCGGTCACGGGCCGCTGGTACCGCCGAGCGGGCGGGTGACCAGGTGAACCCGGCCGTTACGCTCGCGACGTGACCCACATCGTCTTCGTCTGCTCCGGCAACATCTGCCGCTCCCCGATGGCCGAGCTGGTGTTCCGCGCCCGGCTCGGCGACGCGGGTCTCGGCGACGCCGTCCGGGTGACGAGCGCGGGCACCGGCCCGTGGCACGTCGGGGAGCCCGCCGACAAGCGCGCCCGCGCGACGCTGAAGGCGCACGGCTACCCGGCCACGCACGTCGCGTCCGAGGTGTCGGACGAGGACCTGGCCGCCGACCTCCTGCTCGCGGCGGACTCCGGGCACGCGGACTTCCTGCGTTCGCGCGTCGGCGACCCGGCGAAGGTGCGGCTGCTGCGGTCGTTCGACCCGTCGGCGCCCGAGGGCGCCGAGGTCCCGGATCCGTACTACGGCGGCGACGAGGGCTTCGAAGACGTCCTCGCCATGATCGAACGCGCGGTGCCCGGGTTGCTGGAGTGGGTCCGCACCCGGTCCTGACCGGCGTCACAACACTTTCGGTGCCGCCGCACCGGGCGGTTCGTCCCGGCCGGAAACCGCGGGTGACGGAGGTCGGCGGGCGGCCGGGCCCGGGTACGGCCTACCGTGGTGGGGTGCGGTTGCGGTTCCTGCTCCGGCCCGGGTGGCTGGCTCTGACGGCGGTGGTGTTCACCTTCGCCATCTGCTGCTTCACGCTCTTGGCGCCGTGGCAGTTCAGCCGCAACACCGAACGCGAGCAGCAGAACGCCGCGCTGGAGGCGTCGTTCACCGCCGCGCCGGTGCCGCTGGCGCGGCTGCTGCCGCCGGGGACCGTGCCCGGCCAGTACACCGAATGGCACCTCGTTTCGATCACTGGTCAGTACCTCCCGGACAAGGAGGTCGTCGCGCGGCTGCGGACGGTCCAGGGCGAAGGCGCCTTCGAGGTCCTGACGCCGCTGCGGACCACCGACGGCACGGTGGTGCTGATCGACCGCGGATACGTCCGGCTCGACAGCAAGTCCGGTCTGCTGCCGTACGCGCCGCCACCGGCTGGGACGGTGCAGGTCACGGCGCGGGTGCGGGCGGACGAGACCGACCCGAAGAACCGGGACGCGTTCGCCGACGCGTCGACCGGCGGGCGGTTGCAGAGCTACGTCGTCGATTCGCGGGTCGTCGCGCGGGCGGGGAAGCTCGACATCCGGCCCGGGTACTTCCAGCTCGACCTCGGCCAGCCCGGCGTGCTCGGGGCGCTGCCGCTGCCGCAGACCGACTCGGGGCCGTTCCTGTCGTACGCGCTGCAGTGGATCGCGTTCGGGACGATGGCGCTGCTCGGGTGGCTGTACTTCACGGTCCGGGAGCTGAAGCCGGGTGGGGCGCTGACCACGTCTTCCGGTGCTGAGGGATCTTCGGGGCCGTCCTCCGGAGAGCGGACGCGGCGGAAGTCCGTCGCGGAGATCCTGGCCGAGGACGAGGCCGAGTACGCCGAAAGTGGTCCTTCGAAGTAGGCCGGAAATGGCCCTGTGACGAGGCCACTTGCGCTGGTGATACTCGGGTCATGCTGATCCACCCGTGGGACGCCGCCCAGGACGATTCCGAATGGCGGGAGTGGCTGACCGGCCACGACTTCGGCCAGCTGATCGCCGGCGGCGCAGGCCGCGACCTGCCGGTGGTCACGCCCGCGCACTTCGCCTTCGACGGTGACCGCACGATCGTCACGCACCTGGCCCGCCCGAACCCGATCTGGCCGCTGCTGGCGGAGCACCCGCGGGCGCTGCTGACGGTGGTCGACGACTACACGTACATCCGCGCGGACTGGAACACGGCGGCCGGAGCGGACCCGGCTCGCGGCGTCCCGACGTCGTACTACGCGACGGTGCAGCTCGAGGGCGACGTCCGGCTGGTCGACGACCCGGCGGCGAAGGCCGCGCTGCTGGACAAGCAGCTCCGGCACTTCGAGCCGGACGGGGCACGGGCCGCGGTCAGCGCGACGGAGGCCCCGGATCGGCGGCTGCTGCCGGGGATCCGCGGGATCGAGTTCACGATCACGGGCGTGCGGGCGAAGTTCAAGTTCGGGGGCAACCGGACGGCCGAGGACCGCGAGCGGATCGCGACGAAGCTGGCGGAGCGGGGCGGCCCGCTGGACGACCAGGCTTTGGAGCAACTGCGCCGCCGCGGCTGAGAGAGCCCGGACAGCCCCCGCCCGTCCGTGGCAGGGTTTGGGCAAAGTCGCTTTCCGCCGACTCTGCCGCAGCCACCGCTCGCCAAGAGACTTCGCCGGAAACTCCCCCGCCCGTCCCTGGGGGGCGTCCCCGGATCCAGTCTATCGGCGGCAGGCGACAGGAACGCCGAAAAGCCTGCTGAGCGGCGGGACTGTCCACATCCGGACTCGGCTGTGGACTACCGCGCGCCGAGCTCTCAGCGTGACCGGCGCCAGAGGCTCGCCACCGCCGCCAGCAGCACCGAGGTCACCCCGGCCAGCCAGCCCACCACCCGGGACAGCTCCACCGCCCGCGTCACGTGGCCGGCGTCCGGGTTGCGGCCCACCCCCAGCACCGGCAGCTCGGCAACCCCGTGCGGGTACACCGTCCGCCCGCCGACGCGGACCTCCAGCGCTCCCGCGAACGCCGCCTCCACCCGGCCCGCGTTGGGGCTCGGGTGGGCGATCGTGTCGCGGCGCCAGGCCCGCCACGCGCCGCCCGCCGAGCCGCCGACCACCGGGGCCGCCAGGACCGTCAGGCCCGCCGCCATCCGGGTCGGGACCAGGTGGACCAGCTCGTCGAGGCGGTCGATCGCCCAGTGTCCCTGACGGCCGGCGCGCGCCCGGCGCAGCAGGCTGACCGCCCGCGCGCCCAGCAGGCCCGGCACGCCCGCCACCGCGCCCCACACCAGCGGCGCGACCACGGCGTCGGAAGTGTTCTCCGCCAGCGTTTCCACCGAGGCACGGGACAGCGCGACCGCGCCCAGCCCGTCGGCCACCCGGGGGTCCAGTTCGGACAGTGTCGAGCGCGCCGGCTCGAAGCGGCACTCCTCGAGGTCGCGTGCGAGCTCGGTGCCCTGCAGCGCCAGCCCGGCCGCGCCGAGCACCGCCCACGTCGTCACCGCCGTCGCCGAGGCCTGCACCAGCGGGCGGCCACGGCCGGCCCGCTCCACCAGCAGCCCGCCGGCCACCAGAGCGCCCGTCACGAAAGCGCCCTGACCCGGCCGGTGCGCGAGCCTGCGGAACGCCGTCACCGGGGGACGCCGCCGGGCGTCGCCGAGGGCGCCGTCCGCCGCCACACCCAGTACCAGTCCGATCGCGCGCGCCGCGCTCACCAATGCCCCCCGGCCGAAGAAAGTCCAGTTCCGGTGGAGGCTACTCGACGCCGGGAGCCGCGTCCGCGAGCAGGGCGATTTCGTCACGTGCCTGGACGACGATGTCCCGCATCGCCCGCTCCGCCCGGTCCGCTTCGCCGGCGGCCACCGCGGCGGCGACCTCCAGGTGCAGGGCGACGGCTTCGGGCTGCGGCTCCGGTGGCATCAGGCCGTGCCCGGTCCGCCCGGTGAGCACCTCCGCGACGACCTCGGACAGCTGCGCGAACATCGGGTTCCCGGACGCGGTGAGCAGCAGGTCGTGGAAGGCGATGTCGAACTCGAGGAACGTCGAGAGGTCGCGGGCCTTCGCCGACCGCGCCAGCCGCTCCCCCAGCGCGCCCAGCCGGCCGCGCTCCTCCGGCGTCGCCCGCAGGGCCGCGTACCGCGCCGCGCACGGTTCGATCGCCGAGCGCAGTTCGTTCAGCGTGGTGAGCGCCGCCGGGCGCGTGGGCCCGTCGAGCTGCCAGCGGATCAGGCGCGGGTCGTAGTGGTTCCACTCCCCCGGCTCGCGGACGATCACCCCGACCCGCCGCTTGCTGCTGGTCAGCTGCATCGTCTCGAGCACCCGGACGACTTCGCGCGCCACCGTCCGCGAAGCGCCGAAGCGCTCCTGGAGCTCTTCGGAACGCAGCACGGTGCCCGGTTCCAGGGAACCGTTCGCGATCGCCGCGCCCAGCGCGTCCAGTACCTGCTCGTGCCTGTCGTTCCCCACCCCCCGAGGCTAACCTCTGACTCGATTAAGTAGTACTTCTTCTTGAATAAGTAGTACTTTTGGGTTTCACTCGCCTGGGCACAACGAAGTGGGAGGTGCGGATGACCGTCATCGTGGTGATGGGGGTGTCAGGCTCCGGGAAGACGACGATCGGCACGGCGCTCGCGAGCGCGCTGGAGGTCGAGTACGCCGAAGCGGACACGTTCCATCCGAAGGCCAACATCGCCAAAATGACCGCGGGAACCCCGCTGACCGACGCCGATCGAGCCCCCTGGCTGGAAGCCATCGCGGGCTGGATCCGGGACCACCGGGCCTCCGGCGGCGTCGTGACGTCGTCCGCGCTCAAGCGCCGGTACCGCGACGTGCTGCGAAGCGGTGGCGACGTCTGGTTCGCCCACCTGCACGGCGACCGCGAAATCCTCGCCGAGCGGATGCGGACCCGCTCGGGCCATTTCATGCCGGTGTCGCTGCTGGACTCGCAGCTGGCCGACCTGGAACCCCTCGAGCCGGACGAGCCCGGCGCGATCTTCGACATCCGTGAGACGCCCGCGGCGATCACCGAGGCCGCGCTGACCGCCTTCCGGGAGCAGGCGTGAACGCCGTCCTCGCCGCCGGCTGGACCGGCCACGACACCCGCCTGATCGCCGCGACCGTCGTCGCGATCGCCGTCATCGTCGTGCTGATCACCAAGGTGAAGCTGCACCCGTTCCTGTCGCTGGTGCTCGGCTCGCTGGTGCTCGGCCTGACCGCCGGGATGCCGGTCGACAAGCTGATCAAGAGCTTCACGACCGGCGTCGGCAGCACCGTCGCGTCGGTCGGCATCCTCATCGCCCTCGGCGCGATGCTCGGCAAGCTGCTGGCCGACTCCGGCGGCGCCGACCAGATCGTCGACACGGTGCTGGGCAAGGCCCGCGGCGGTGCGCTGCCCTGGGCGATGGCGCTCGTGGCGGCCTTGATCGGGCTGCCGATGTTCTTCGAGATCGGTCTGGTCATGCTGATCCCGGTGGTGCTGCTCGCGGTCAAGCGCACCGGGAAACCGTTGATGCTGCTGGGCATTCCGGCCGTCGCGGGGCTTTCCGTGCTGCACGGCCTCGTCCCGCCGCACCCCGGCCCGCTGGCCGCCGCCGGCGCGCTCAACGCGAACGTCGGGGTCACGCTGGCGTTCGGCCTGCTCGTCGGGATTCCGACGGTGGTCGTCGCCGGGCCGTTGTTCGGCAAGGTGGCCGCCCGGCTGGTGCCGGACGCGCAGCCGCCCGAACGGCTCGTCCCCGAGCGCGCCGACACGGACAAGCCGCGGCCGAGCTTCGCCGCGACGCTGACGACGGTGCTCCTGCCGGTCGTGCTCATGCTGGCGAAGGCGCTGTCGGACATCCTGCTGACCAAGGAAAGCCAGGTCAGGAAGATCCTCGACTTCGTCGGCGACCCGCTGATCGCGCTGCTCGCGGCGGTGCTGGCCGGCATGGTGCTGCTCGGCCGCCCGGCCGGGCTCGACCGCGCCCGGCTGTCCACTGTGGTCGGTGACTCGCTCGGCCCGATCGCCGGGATCATCCTCATCGTCGGTGCGGGCGGCGGGTTCAAGCAGACGCTGGTCGACGCCGGGGTCGGCGACGTCATCACCGGGCTGGCCAAGGACGCGAACCTCTCGCCGCTGCTGCTCGGCTGGCTGGTCGCGGTGGCGATCCGGCTGGCGACGGGCTCGGCCACGGTCGCGACCGTCTCCGCGGCGGGCATCGTCGCCCCGCTCGCGGCGACCATGGACCCGTCGCAGAGCGCGCTGCTGGTGCTGGCGATCGGCGCGGGGTCGCTCTTCTTCTCCCACGTCAACGACGCCGGGTTCTGGCTGGTCAAGGAGTACTTCGGGCTCTCGGTCGGACAGACGCTGAAGAGCTGGTCGGTGATGGAGACGCTCATCTCGGTGGTCGCCATCGCGCTGATCCTGCCGCTGTCACTGGTGGTCTAGAGAACGACACCTTCGATCACGTCCGGCAGCAGCACCACGACGTAGGACAACACCGCGGCCGGGGCGATCAGGATCGCGAACCGCTTGAGCTTGCCCGCCTGGAATCCCTGGCGGGCAAGCAGGGCGAGCGTGCCCGCCAGGGCGAGCACGCACAGCACCACGCCCCGGTCGAGGTCGAAACCGTCCTCGCGGTAGGTGTCGGCGAGCAGCAGGCCGATCGCCGCGCTCGTCGCGCACACGCCGCTCCAGGTGTCCGACCCGATGGCGTGGAACAGCCACCCCAGCACCAGCCCCGCGACCACGGCGAGGACGCACCACAGCAGGAGAGTCCCGGTTTCGACGCTGTACGGCATGCCCGGGTACTTGATCCCGTAGAACAGCTTCTTGCCGACGTAGAACGCCGGCACCGCGCAGATCAGCAGGGCGACGCCCCTCGCGCAGGCCGAACGGACGTCCCGGCGCGCGGCCGCGAGCGCGACCAGCAGCACCCAGAACCCGAGACTGTGCGCGATCAGGCGGAACGCCGGCTGGTAGTAGCACCACGACGCGAAGAGGCCGGCCAAGAGGCCGACGACGCCGCAGGTCACCACATGGCGATCCCGCCACCCCCAGGAAGCGGACATCGGGCCACCTTAGCGACCATTGACATGTGACCATTTGGTCACCTATTCTCGACGACGTGCCCGACGACGACCTGGTGTTCAAGGCGCTGGCGGATCCGACCCGCCGGTTCCTCCTCGACCTGCTCTTCGAGCGCGACGGCCGCACGCTCACCGAGCTGGAGACCCAGGTGGAGATGACCCGCTTCGGCGTCATGAAGCACCTGAAGCTCCTGGAAGAGGCCGGGCTCGTCGTCACACGCAAGGAAGGCCGGGAGAAGCGGCACTTCCTCAACCCCGTCCCGATCCGCCAGATCCACGACCGGTGGATCGACAAGTACACCGAGCGCCAGGTCACCGCGCTGCTCGACCTCAAGAACGAACTGGAAGGCGAAGACCCATGACGAACACCGTGCAGGTCCACCGCGTCTACATCAAGGCCACCCCGGAGCGCGTCTGGGAAGCCATCACCAAGCCCGAGTGGACGCGGAAGTACGGCTACACCGGCCTCGCCGACTTCGACCTCAAGGTCGGCGGCAAGCACCGCACCCGCCCGACGCAGGAGTTCATCGACGCCGGGCACACCGGCGACCTCGTCGACGGCGAAGTCCTCGAAGTCGACCCGCCGCGCAAGCTCGTCATCACCTGGAAGCTGCTCCTGGGCCCCGAGCCGATGGCCGCCGAGCCGTACACGACGCTCACCTACGACATCGAGGCGACGAAGACCGCGGGCACCCGGCTCACCGTCACCCACGACGTCACGGACGCGCCGCTCACGGCCGAGATGGTCGCCGGCGTGCACGAGGACGTCAACGCCGGGCCTGGCGAGAGCGCGGGTGGCGGCTGGGCCTGGATCCTCTCCGACCTCAAGTCCCTGCTGGAGACCGGGGAAACCATCGTTCCCGCGCCGTGAGGGGGTCTGGCGTGACCTGTCTCGCGCCGCTTCGAGACAGGTCACGCCAGAGCTATGCGCGCTGGGTCGCCGCCTTCAACGACGCCTTCGCGGCGTCGGAGGCGCCCAGCGTGTCCAATCCGAACAAAGCCGCCCCCACCACGGGGTCGACGTCGACGACGCGGACCACCGCCCGGGGCGCGACCTTGAGGCACCGACGTTCGATCTCCGCGATCACCGGCGCGCCGACGCCGGTCAGCACCCCGCCCCCGAGGACGATCTCGGGAGCGTCCTCGGTCAGGTCCAGCTCGCGGAGGATCACCACGGCGAACACGCTGACCTCCTCGACGAACCGCGTCACGATGTCCTGCGCGACCTCGTCGCCCGCCGCCGCGACTTCGAACAGCAGCGGGCACAGGCCGTGGATCGACGCCGGGTCGATCTCCTCGAAGTGCAGGCCCTGCACGACATCCAGCAGCGTCGGCTGCCCGAAGTAGCCGGCCACGGCCGCCTGGAGCGCCGTCCGCGGGCCGCGGCCGTCCTCGGCGCGCACAGCCCACCACAGGGCCTCTTCGCCGAGCCGGTAGCCGCCGCCCCAGTCGCCGGAGATCTTGCCCAGCGCGGGAAAGCGGTGCACGCGGCCGTCGGGGCCGACGCCGGCGCCGTTGATCCCGGCGCCGCAGACGACCGCGACGCCCACCCCCGCGCTGCCCGCCCGAAGCAGCGCGAGAGTGTCGTTGCCGACGGTCAGCGTGTCGCTCCAGCCGCGGGCCGCGAGGGCCGCGTGCAGCACCTCTTCTTCCCGGGGGAAGTCGAGCCCGGCCAGGTACGCCGAGGTGTGCACCGCGAACGGCCTCTCGCCGAACGCGGGGTAGGCCGCCAGCACCAGTTCCTCCAGCGCCGCGACACAACCCGCGACGCCGATGTTCTGCGGCGACGCGCCGGGCCCGCGCGACTTGCCCAGCACCACGCCGTCTTCCGAGATCACCAGGACCTCGGTCTTGCTGTTGCCGCCGTCGATGGCGATAACCGCAGGCCTCATCCGCGCGCCCAGGGCAGGTACTCGCGGTTGATCTGCACCAGCGAATCCGCGAGCGTGTCGGCCTTCGAATACTGGCCGACCAGCGGGTGGGCCAGCAGCGCGTCGGCCACGCGGTCGCGGCCACCCTTCAGCGCCGCTTCCAGAGCCAGGAACTCGTACGACGTCGTCGCCGCGATGAGCCCGGCGAAGTTCTGCTCCACCGGCGGTTGCGGGATCGCCGTCGCACCCGAAGCGTCCACAGTGGAGCGCGCCTCGATGACGGCGTCGTCCGGCAGGAACGGGAAGGTCCCGTCGTTGCGGACGTTCACCACGTGCTCCTCGGCCGGGCCGCCCGCGGTCAGGGCGTGCACCAGCTGCACGGCGGCTTCCGAGTAGTACGCTCCGCCGCGCTTTTCGAGGGACTCCGGCTTGGTCACCTGCTCCGGGTCGAGGTAGATCTTCAGGAGTTCTTCCTCGACGTCGCTGACGACGTCCGCGCGCGGCCGCTCGGTGCGCTGCTTGGTGACCTGCTCGTCGTGCGCGTAGAAGTACTTCAGGTAGTACGACGGCACGACGTTCATCCGCCGCAGCCACTTCTCCGGCACGGTGACCTCGCCGGCCAGGTACCCGAGGTGCTCCGCCAGCAGCTCGGGCAGCCGGTCGACGCCGTCGACCAGTGCGCCGCGCTCCCAGCTCAGGTGGTTGAGCCCGGTGTGGACGAGCTTGACGTCGTCCGCGCCGACACCGAGCAGCCGCCCGAACTGACGCTGCAGGTTGATCGCGACGTTGCACAGCCCGACCGCGCGGTGCCCCTCGTTGAGCAGCGCGCGGGTGACGATGCCGACCGGGTTGGTGAAGTTGACGATCCACGTGCCGTCGCCGGCGATCTTGCGCACCCGGTCGGCGATGTCGAGCACCACCGGCACGGTGCGCAGCGCCTTCGCCAGACCGCCCGCGCCGGTCGTCTCCTGCCCGACGCAGCCGCAGACGTGCGGGAAGGTCTCGTCGGAGCGCCGTGCCCGCTGCCCGCCGACGCGGAGCTGGATCAGCACGGCCGAAGCTCCGTCGACGCCCTCTTCCAGCGACTGCGTCGTGCGGACCCGCGCCGGGTGGCCGGCGTGGTCCAGGAGCCGTTGACTGAACCCGCCGACGGCTTCGGCGCGGTAGGCGTCCGGGTCGACCAGCAGGATCTCGTCGACGTCCAAAGTGGACCGGCGACCGGCGATCCCGTCGATCAGCTCCGGCGTGTAGGTGGACCCGCCACCGACGACTGCCAGCTTCATCCCTTGACTCCCGTGAATGTGATGCCCTTGACGAACGACTTCTGCGCGAACACGAACAGCACGATCACCGGCGCCATGATCAGCGCGGTGGCGGCCATCGTCATGTTCCACTCGACGTGGTGCATGCCGCGGAAGGACGCGATCGCCAGCGACAGCGGCCAGTGGTCCTGGTTCTCGCCGGTGTAGAGCAGCGGCCCGAAGTAGTCGTTCCAGGTGAACAGGAAGCAGAACATGGCGGTGGCCGCGATCCCGGGCTTGGCCATCGGGATGAGCACGCGGTACATCGCCTGGAACTCGTTGCAGCCGTCGATCTTCGCCGCTTCGAGGTAGTCCTTCGGAATGGTGAGGAAGAACTGCCGGAGCAGGAAGATCGAGAACGCGTCGAAGAAGAAGTACGGCACGATCAGCGGGACCAGCGTGCCGGTGAGCCCCATCCGGACCCACAGGTCGTACAGCGGGACGATGGTGACCTGCGGCGGCAGCAGCATCGCCGCCACGGTCAGCATGAAGAACAGGTTCTGCCCACGCCACCGCAGCTTCGCCAGCGCGTACGCCGCCGGGATCGCCGAAAGCAGCGCCCCCACCGTCGCCAAGACCGAGTACAGCAGGCTGTTGCCGAAGTACTCCAGCAGCGGCGCCTTCTGGAACACCTCGACGAAGTTCTCGAAGTGCCATTCGCTCGGCCACAGGCTCGCCGTCATCGCCTGGTCGCTCTTCATCACCGCGGTGAGGAACACGAACAGCAGCGGCAGCATGAAGATCACGCCGAGGGCGATCCCGATCGCGTGGGTGGCGATGTAGGAGAGCCGCTTGTCCCAGTCGCGCTTGAACCGCACCCGGGGCGGCACGGACGCCGGCGGCTTGCGCGCGGTGTCGGACAGCGTGATCATGCCCACGCTCCGTTCATGCGGGACACCCGCACCCGGTCGGGGGCATGAACAGGCTGGCGCAAGTGTATGTTCATGCCCCCTCCTCCTGATGCTGGGACTTCCGCAGCTGCCGCACCAGAATCCACGTGAAGCCCGCTGAGACGATGAACAGCAGCACCGCCATCGCCGCCGCGTAGCCCATGTTGAAGTAGCGGAAACCCTGGACGTAGAGCCAAATCGGATAGGTCAGCGTCGAGTTCTGCGGTGCGCCGATGAGTTTCGAGTTGCCGGCGACGTCGGCTGTCCCCGCTGACGCGGACGCGGCGACGATCGCCTGGGTGAAGAACTGCAGCGCGTAGATGATCGAGTTGACCACGCCGAACAGCAGCACCGGCGAGATCGACGGCAGCGTGACGTGCCAGAACCGGCGGATCGCGCCGGCGCCGTCGAGCTCCGCTGCTTCGTACTGCTCGGTCGGGACGTCCAGCAGCGCGGCCAGGATGATGATCATCAGCTCGCCGGAACCCCACAGCGCCAGCAGGGTCAGCGCGGGCTTCGACATCGCCGGGCTGTTGAACCAGAGCCCGCCGTCGATACCGACCAGCCGCAGGAACCGGTTGACCGGCCCGAACTCCGGGTTGAACACGAACACGAACGCCAGCGTCGCGGCCGCGGGCGGGGCCAGCGTCGGCAGGTAGCACAGGGTGCGCACCAGGCCGACGCCCGACTTGAGCCGCGAGATCACCGACGCGATGCCGAGGGAGAACACCACGCGGCAGACCGTCAGGACGACCACCAGCCACAGCGTGTTGTACGCGGCCGTGCCGACCAGCGGCTCGCTGGTGAACATCCGGACGTAGTTGTCGAACCCGATGAACTGCGGCGGGTTGATCAGGTCGTACCGGGTGAAGGAGTAGTAGACCGTGGCGATCAACGGGTAGCCGAAGAAGATCAGGAACCCGAGGAACGCCGGGGCCATGAAGAACAGGACGGTCCGGCGGCGCTTGGCCCGGCGGGCCCCCGCCCGCGCCTTGTCAGGCGCGGCCGGGGAACCATCGGTTTTGACGGCTAGCGTGGTCATCCGCCCGCGCCCTTTTGCTTCAGTTCGTCGTCGATCTGCGCGTCCACCTTCTTCAGGCCTTCCGTCAGATCGGGCACCGAACCGGCCTGCCACTTCTCGGCGAAGTCGTTGACCGCCTTGAGGTGCGCGTCGCCGATCGGGGTGGTCTGGTTGGCGACCAGCTTGCCGCTGTCGTAGATGTCGAGGAACGTCTTGAACTGCGGCTGCAGGTCGAGGCGCGGCGAGGTCAGCGACGCCTTGGTGCTGGGCACGTTCTTCAGGCCGTTGGCCATGTCCACCAGGGTGTCGGTGTCCAGGGTGACCTGCTTGATGAGCTCCCACGAAGCACCGGGGTTCTTGGCGCCCTTGGGGATCGCGATGATCGTGCCGGTGGTGAAGCCGCCGCCGTAGTGGTCGGCCATGCTGTCGAGCACCGGCGCGGGCGCGGTGGCGTAGTTGAGCGTCGGTGCCTGGTCCTTGAGGAACGCGGTGCGGAACTCACCGTCGTAGATCATCGCCAGCTTGCCCTTGTGGAAGCCGTTGTCGGCCGAGTACTCGTCACCGAGGCCGGCCTTGAACTGTTCGACCTTGTCGTGACCGCCGAGGAAGTCGATCATCTTCTTCTGGAACTCGAACATCGCCTTCCAGCCGGGGTTGGCGGCGAGGTCCGACTTGCCGTCCGGGCCGAGGAACGGCGCGCCGAAGTTCGGCGCCCAGTACTGGGCCTGGTTGGCGTAGAACGGCATCGAGGGCAGGAAGCCGGCGACCTTGATCGAGCCGTCCGGGTTGAACTCGGTGAGCTTCTTGGCGTCCTCGAACCACTCCGTGGTGGTCTTCGGCGGCGAGGTGATGCCCTTCGCCGCGAACATGTCCTTGTTGTAGTAGAGCCCGAAGACGTCGGCGAGCATCGGCATCGCGCACCGCTTGCCCTGGTACTCGGTGTAGTTGCGGACCGCGTCCGGGATCTGGTTCAGGTCGATCTTGTCGCGCTCGATGTAGGGCTTGAGGTCCTGGAAGCTGCCGGTGGAGCACCACGCGCCGAGGTTGTCGGTGTAGAAGGAGATCGCGACGTCGGGCGGGTTGCCGCCGCGGATCGACTGGGTGAGCTTGTCGTCGTCCTGGTTGCCCTCGTGCTTGATCTCGATGTTCGGGAACTTCGCCTTGAGCTTGTTGAGGCCCGCGGTGACCACGCCGTACTCGCGGTCGGTGAACTTGGAGTACACGGTGAGCGTGAGCTTGTCGTCCTTGCCGGGCGCGGCGGCCGTGTCACCCCCGCTCGGGGCGGCGGCGCCGGAACAGGCGCTGGTCAGCAGGACGGACGCCGCGGCCGCGACGGCTAGCAGCGAGCCGCGGCGGGTCCGGGTGGTAGGGGGCATGGCCCTCCTCCTCATCGGTTGGGGCTACTCGGTCGGGGACGGGTGCTTCCGGCCTCGGGCCATGCGCGACCCGAGGAGCGTGGGGGTGACGACGCCGAAGACGTCCTCCCGGGTGGTGGCCAGCGCCGACTGCAGCGCCCCCGCGCGGACGGCGTTGCCCTGCACCGACGCGCAGCCGACGGGCGTGCGCGGCAGGACCAGTTCGTGCAGCTTTTCCTGCACCAGCGCGGCGAAGCCCGCCCCGCCGGCGCGGCTGGTGTCGCCGCAGAGGAGCACGAGCTGCGGGTCGGCCACCGCGACGAGGTTGGCGATGCCGCCGGCGACCCGCTTGGCGAGGTCGTCCAGGAACAGGTGCCCCTTCGGCGCTTGGGCGACGGCGTCCCAAGCGGTTTCGGCCTTGATGCCGTGCGCGGCGGCGAGGCGGCAGACGGCGGGCGAGTCGACCAGGTTGCCGAAGCGGGCACCGGCCTCGGGCCAGACGTCACCGGTGTCCACAGTGGCCGGATCGGGCACGCGCATCCAGTCGATCTCGCCGCCCCCGCCGGTGGCGCCACGCAGCAGCCGCCGTCCGATCACGACGGCGCCACCGACGCCTTCGGACAGCCACACCATGACGAAGTCGTCGACGTCCTGCGCCTTCCCGGCGGTCATTTCCTCGACGGCGACCAGGTTGACGTCGTTCTCGATCATGACGTCGACGCCGAGTTCGTCGCTGAGCTTCTGCGGGACGTCGAAGCCGAGCCAGCCGGGGATGTGCGGGGCGGAGGAGAGCAGGCCGGTCCGCGGATCGAACGCCCCTTGCGCGCCGATCACGACGTGGGCGAGCTGGTCCCGGGTGATCCCGGCTTCCCCGGCGACGTGCTCGAGGGCTTCCCCGAAGGTCCGGACGACATCGGCGCCCGCGTGGACGGGCAGCGGGGTCCGGTGCTCGGCGAGCACGACCCCAGCGACGTCCGCGACGACGAAGTCGGCGACGTGCGGAGTGAGATCCACGGCGGCGACGAACGCGAGGCCGCCGTTGGCCGCCCAGAGCTGGGCGCGGGGGCCGCGGCCGCCGCCCCGCACGCCGGCCTTGACGACGACGTCGTCCAGCTCGAGCCGGGTGAGGAGCTGCGCGGTGGCGGGCTTGGACAACCCGATGGCCAGCTCCAGTTCGGCGCGCGTGAGCGGGCCCTCACGGAGGAGGACCTCGATGGCCGCGCGATCGTTGATCTCGCGCAGCATCCGCGGGCTACCGGCACGCACTCGTCGTCTCCCGACTTAATTAGGATACTTTACAGACGGTTTCCGGGGACTGTAGTGAGCCGCGGCACAGCCGTCAACGCCCTCCGGAAACGGCCGGGTAACGCTTGACACGGCCGCAGGCCACCTGGCCGTAACGTGCACAGGACGCAACGAAAACGACCCCGGCGGGTCGCCGGGGTCGCTTCTGTCGCAGTTCGTGTTCGGGCGGTTACTCCTTCGCGCCCGCCCAGGCCTTCAGCATCACGCGGGCGATCGACGAGTTCCCCGGCAGGATGATCTCGGCCGCCCCGTTCGCGATCGGCGTCGGCCGGGCCCCTTCGGCGCGAGAGCTGTTCTCGAACGCCGCGCGCACCTCGGCCCGCGACACCCACAATGCTTCTTCGATCTCGCCGTCCGCCGGCACCAACGGCAACGACCGGTCCGCCCGGGCCGTGAAGCCCAGCATGATCGACCGTGGGAACGGCCACGGCTGGCTCCCCAGGTACCGCACGTCGGACACCGAAGCGCCGACCTCCTCGCGGATCTCCCGGACCACGCAGGCTTCCAGGGACTCCCCCGCCTCGACGAACCCGGCCAGCACCGAATAGCGCCCCGCCGGCCAGATGGGCTGGCGGGCCAGCAACACGTGCGAGCCGTTGACGCCCTCCAACGAATGGACCAGGCAGATCACGGCCGGGTCCGTGCGCGGGTATTCCTCACGCCCGCAACCGGTGCACTTGCTCGCCCAGCCGAACTGGATCAGCTCCGTCGGGTGCCCGCAGCGCGTGCAGAACTTGGCCTGACGACGCCAGTAGCGCAACGCCTGCGCCGTCGTGAACAGACCCGCCGACGTGTCGTCCAGCAGGTCGCCGTACCCCCGCAGCTCGACCCAGACCTCGCCGTCGGCGCGCGGGACCTCCTCGACGAAGCCCCAGCTGCCCGCCATCTTCACCGTGTCGGCCTCGCCGGACGGCCCACCCGGCAGCGACCAGTAGTCGACGTCCTGCCACTCGCCGAGGAACACCGCGTCCGCGGGCGGCTCGGCGCCGAAGTCGACGGCTTTGCGGAACGCCAGCACCGAGGATCCCTCGACGACCGGGGTGCGCCCGGTGTCGTCCAGCAGGACGACCCGGGCGTCGGCCCATCGCGACAACAGCCGTGAAGGGTTGGTGCGCAAGTCTTCCTGACGGTCCACAGTGGATCGAGACAGGGTCGGCAGCGCACCGAGGGCGAACGGGGCGGACATCAGGCCGGCTCACCCACGACGACGTCGCCGAGGGCCAGGAGCTTGCGCTCCAGGACGCCCGCGTCGCCGACCACCACGCCGGTGAACCGCTTGGGGGCGAAGTACTTCAGCGCCGCCTCGGCCACCTCCTCGGCGGTCACCGCGGCGACCCGCGCCGGGTGCTCGTTCAGCCACTCCAGGCTCAGCCCGGTCGAAGCCAGCGCCAGCACCTGCCCGGCCAGCCCGGACTGCGACGACGTCGAGGTCAGCAGCGAGCCGATCGCGTACTGCCGCACCGATTCCAGCTCGTCGCCGGCCGGCGGGACCTGCCCGAGGCGGCCCAGCTCGTACCGGGTCTCCAGCAGCGCCGGCGCCGTCGCGTCGGTGGCCGTGTCCGCGTCGACGTTGACCACGGCGGTGCCGTCGGTGAACTCGAACCCGGAGTGCGCCGAATACGTGTACCCCTTGTTCTCGCGGATGTTCTCCACCAGCCGCGACGAGAAGTACCCGCCGTAGGCCAGGTTCGCCAGCTGCAGCGCCGCGTAGCCCGGGTCGGTGCGCGGCACGGTCTGCGCCGAGAGCCGGATCTGCGACTGCACGGCACCGGCCCGCGGCACCAGCCGCACGCTCGGCCCGGCCAGCTCCGGCAGCGGGGGCAGCCGCACGGCGGAGCGGTCGGACGCCCAGCCGCCGAGCACCTTCTCCAGCTCGCCGATCACCGCTTCCGGGTCGATGTCGCCGACCAGCACCAGCACCGAACCCCGCGGCAGCACCGACGCCCGGTGCAGCGCCCGGACCTGCTCGGGCGTCACGACCGCGACGTCCTCGGCCTTCGGCACCTCGCGCGTCGCCGGGTGGTCGCCGTAGCGGTGCTTCTGCAGCGCCTCCCGCGCGATCGTGCGCGGCTGCGTCCGGGAGACGGCGATCCGCTCGACCAGCCGCTCCTTCTCACGGGCGATCTCGTCGTCGGTGTACGTCGCTCCGGTGAGGACGTCGCCGAGCACGTCGAGGAACGTCGGCAGCTTGTCGGCCAGCGCGGACCCGGTGAACACCAGGCGTTCCGGGTCGACGCCGGTGCCGATGTCGCCGCCGATCAGCGCCAGCTCGGCGTCGATCTCGATGCGGTCGCGGCGCGCGGTACCGGTGAGGATCGTCTCGGCGAGCACCTCGGCGGTCGCCGGGTGCAGCGCGTCGTCGCCCGCGAACGGGATCCACACGCGCGCCTCGACCAGCGGCACGGTCGCCTTGCGCACGGCCAGCACGCGCAGCCCGTTCGCCAGCGTGGTGTCCACATGGGACAGATCGACGGCGGCGCGCTGCTCGCCGAGCGGCGGCAGCGGCCGGGGACCCCGCGCGGTGCGGCCGATCTCCTCCGCGCTGCGGTGCGTTGCAGAAGTCACTGCTCGTTGGTCCCTTCCGAAGCGGGCTTGACCACCAGGACGGCGCGCGCGTCCGGGCGCAGCGCCTTGGCCGCCGCCGAAACGGCTTCCGAGGTGACGGCGGACATCCGGTCCGCGAGTTTGTACACCAGCGACGCGTCGCCGTAGAGCAGTTCGAACGAGCCGAGCGCGAGCGTCCGGGACACCAGCCTGTCGTGCTCGGAGTGCAGGCTCGCGGCCCAGCGGGCGGTGACCTTGCGCAGCTCCTCCTCGCTCGGCGGCGTTTCGGCGAGCCTCTCCAGCTCGTCGTCCAGCGCCGCCAGCACGCGCTCGCGCGACACCTCGTGCGGGTGAATCAGGGTGATGGTGAACGTGTCCGGATCGCGGGCCTCGAACGGCCCGAACAGCCCGGCGCCGGCGCCGATGTCGACGACCAGTGGCTCGCGGTGCACCAGCCGCTGCTGCAGGCGGGAGCCGTCGCCGTCGGTGAGCACGCCGGCGAGCACCAGGTACGCCAGGTAGCCGTCGACGTCGTTGATCGGGTCCGGCATCCGGTAACCGATGCCGAGCGCGGGCAGCGGGGCGTGCGGGTCTTCGACCTCGCCGCGCAGCTCGGTGGTCGGCACCGGCTCGGCGAACGACGGCCGCCGCGGCGCCGGCCGGTGCGGGACGTCGCCGAAGTGGTTCTCGATCAGCTTCGTGGCGTTCTCGACCTCGAAGTCGCCGGCCACCGTGAGCACGGCGTTCGCCGGCGAGTAGTAGGTGTCGAAGAACGCCGCGCAGTCGTCGACCGTCGCGCTCTCGAGGTCCTCGAAACCGCCGTAGCCGTTGTGCGCGTTGGGGAACGACGAATAGAGCACCGGCGGCAGGGAGATCCACGGGAACCCGCCGTACGGCCGGTTCAGCACGTTGAGCCGGATCTCTTCCTTGACGACGTCGATCTGGTTCGCCAGGTTCTCCGCGGTCAGCTTCGGCGCGCGCATCCGGTCGGCTTCGAGGAACAGCGCGCGCTCCAGCGCGGCGCTCGGCAGCACCTCGAAGTAGTCCGTGTAGTCCGGGTGGGTGGACCCGTTGAAGGTGCCGCCGCTGGACTGGACGTGCCGGAAGTGGGCGAGTTTTTCCAGGCTCTCGCTGCCCTGGAACATCAGGTGCTCGAAGAGGTGCGCGAAACCGGTGCGCCCCTCCGGCTCGGAGCGGAAACCCACGTCGTAGTGCACGCTGACGCCGACCACCGGCGCGGTCGCGTCGGGGGCGAGAACCACCCGCAGACCGTTGTCGAGGGTGTATCGGACGAGCTCGGGATCGGCCATGGCCCCACCCTACGACGGGTCGCCGATTCCCGGCTTCCCGGCTCGTGAGTGAGAAACAGTGTTTTATCCCTGTTTCTCACTCACGAGGCTTCGGAGGCGGCCACCGCGGGCGGCGGCGAAGGTGCCCGCGAGCGCCGTCGCGAAGGATCCGGCCTGGTCAGGGCGGATGTCGCCGTCGTGCCAGTACACCGGCGGCGGGTGGTCGAGCCTGTCGAACGCGGCCACCCACGGGCCCAGTTCGCCCAGAGCGAGCGCGTACGGCAGGCCACGCGAGAACACCAGTTCACGCTGCGGCTCCGTCAGGTCTCCGGGCCGCACCGTGGCCAGCTTCACGGCGACACCGCGCAGGCGTCGCGCCACGTCGACGCCGGCCCGCCGCCGCGCGGGCAGGGCGGCCGACGTCACGACCGCGGCGACCCCGGCCAGCACCACGATGACGCCGAGCTGGGCGTAGCCGACGGTGAGCGCCGGCAACACGGTCAGGAACACGCCGTAGAAGACGACCCGGACCCCCACGCGGCCGAGCCGCCGGGGACGCCGTGCCAGCCAGCCGCGGCGGACGACGTCGGCGGACAGCTCGGGCGAGGGGATCTCGACGTGCCGCCGCCGCAGTTCGGCGAGGGTCACGGTCTCCTCCGGCACGACGGCCGCGAAGACCGCACGCTCGAAGGCGGTGAGGTGCTCGTCGGCCGGGTTGCGGCGGGACAGGCGCCAGCCGGCGTCCTCGGCACTCACCCACAGGTAGTTGCGGACGGCGAGGTCGAGGACGGTCGCGGCCAGGTCGGCGGGGCCGGGCCGGCCGTGCACGAGGACGCCGGTGTGGCCCGGCAGCACCCCTTCCGGGGACGCGAACTCGCCGCTCTCCGCGACCAGCTCGGCCTTCGGCGGCTCCCCCGCACCGTCGTCACGACGCCGGGCGAAGACCACCAGCGCGGCCGTGACCAGCAGCAGCCCGCCGAAGCCCGCCCAGGCCCAGCCGACCGGGGCGGTGAGCACGAACGCGCCGCCGATCGTCTTCGACGGCACGATCGCCGCGTTCGCGGGGACGGTGCCGGCGGGCAGCTCGACCGTCGCGGTCATCCGCTGTCCCGCGGCCAGGTTCTGCTGGCTGAACCGGGTCAGCCCGGCGTGGTCGATTTGCGCCGCGCCGCACGGGAAGTCCGAGTCCGGCGGCCCGGCCAGGCAGTCCACGGCGGTCGGGATCTCGGGCGCCGCGAAGGACGCCCGGATGAACTTCAGGTCGGTGCTCCAGCCGCCGGCCAGTTCCCAGGTGACCAGGTTCCCGGCGACCGCACCGTCCACTGTGTACCGGACGATCGAGGTGCCGGCGGTGAGGTGGACGGTGAACGCGTCCTGGTCGACCGACGCCGTGCCACTGCCCTCCAGCACGACGTCGCGGACGCCGTAGACGCGGTCGCGGTGGTGCGGCGCGGCGACCCGCAGCGCGACCCGGCGGTCCATGGTGACGCCGTTGGGCACGGAGATCGCTTCGGCGACCGACAGTGAGCCGTCGCGCTCCACCTTCAGCTGGATCTCGGCGCTCTGCGGCAGGGCGGGCAGCGGCGGCTGGTCCTGGGCGGTCACCGGCGCCGCGACCAGGAAGAGCGCGAGGACCACTCCGGTGAGCACGATCAGCGGGTCGCGGTGGCGCGGCCGGACTCGGTGAGCAGCCCGTCGAGCGCGGTCAGGAAGGACGGGAAGTGCGTGCCGAACCGGCGCAGGTCGTGGTCGGTCTCCGTCCCGCCGTACCAGTACAGTCCGGCCGAGCCGTCCGGGCTGTGCTGGTGGAGCCCGGCGAAGGCGCCGAGCCAGCGTTCGGTGTCGCCCAGCACCACCGCGTACGGCAGCGACCGGGAGAACACCAGCTCGCGGTCGGCCGGCGGGATGTCCTCGGCCTTCGCGGTGTGCAGGTAGTCGAGCAGGCCGCGGACCTGCCCGGCCAGCACCCGGCCGCGGGCGGTGCGGGACGGCAGCAGCGCCGCGGCCGCGGCGACGGCGAGCCCGGCCAGCGCGACGGCGACGCCGAGCAGCGCGTACCCGGCCGTGAAGGTGAGCACCGCCGTGGCGACCAGGCCGAGCGCGAAGATCCCGGCGCCGAGCCAGGTCGGCCGCCCGCGGGTGCTGTCAGGGCGGCGGGAGAACCAGCGCTTGGTGACGACGTCGGCGTACATCGCGTCGCTGATCGGGCGCAGGTCGAGCCCGCCGCGGGCGCGCAGCTGCGAGACCAGCACCGTCTCGGTGCCGTCCGGCAGCAGGGTTTCGCAGACCGCGCGCTCGAAGTCGCGCAGGTGCTCGTCGGGCGGGTTGCGGCGGGCGAGCTGCCAGTCGGGCCCCGGCACTTCCGCCAGCCAGAGGTAGTTCCGCACCGCCAGGTCGACGACGGTGGCGCTGATGTCGACGACGTCGACCGTCTCGTCGACGACCGTGCCGACCTGGCCGGGCAGCACGCCGTCCGGGCTCGCGAAGAAGACGCGGTCGCCGTCGCGCAGCAGGACCTCGACCGGGCCGGTCACGGTGGTGAGCGCGCTCGCGTCCTGCTTGCGGCGCCGCCACACGAAAACCGCGCCGGCGACGAGGAAAACGACCAGGACGGCGAAGGCGGCGCCGGTCGGCGGCGTCAGCGCGAAAGCGTTGGCCAGCAGGCCGATGGCGGCGAACTTCGCGTTCGCCGGCGTGGTGCCGGGCGGCAGGCCGACCAGCAGGTCGACGCGGTCGCCGGGCCGGACGTCGTTCTGTTCGAGGCGCACGACGCCGGTGTGGTCCAGCTCGGCGAGGGTGCAGCGCTGGTTCGAGCCGATCGGGCCGGCGAAACAGTCCACAGGGGACAATTGCGGCGTAGGGGCGAGAAACGACGCGGTGAGCTTGGCGAGCGGGGCGTCGAAGCCGCTCGCGACCTGCCAGCGGGCCTGCTGGCGGCCGTTCTGGTCGGCGATGGCGCCGTCGACTTCGTAAGTGACGGCCGAAGTGCCGCCGGTGAAGGTGAGGACGAGCTGATCGCCGGTGACCTGGCTGGTGGCGGCGCCTTCGGTCTCGACGTCGCGGACGGCGAAGACGCGATCCTGGTCGTCACCGGCGGGCACCCGCAGCGGGACGCGCGCGGTGAGCCGCTGTCCACCAGGGACGGTGACTTTCTCGGAGACGAAAAGAGCACCGTCGCGGAGGACCTGGAGGGCGACGTCGGCGGCGGCCCCGTCCGGCGGCGGCGGCACGTCGGCGCCGCCCGGCAGCTGGGGTTTCTTGCCCTGCTCGGTGGGCGAGTTCGGCAGCCTCGGTCCGCCCGAGGGCCCACCCTGCGCGGCGGCGGGCCCGGCGGCCGCGAGGCCGGCCAGCGCGGCCACCGCGGCGGCTGTCCCCCATTTCCTCCACACAGCACCACACCCTAGGGCACCGATCTGTGCCGACACCCGGAACGGCGAGATCGTCGCTGGTGACGCCGGTTCCGACGTCCTAGCTCGGCGGGGTGAAGGGATTTTCGACGGGAGGCACCGGGGTGCCGGACGGCGGCGTCGGCGGATCCGGCTGGGCCGCGTAACCAGACTGAGCCGCGAAACCCGGCTGGGCCGCAAAACCCGGCTGAGCGCCGTAACCAGGCTGAGCCGCGGAGGCCTGAGCCCGCGCCGTGTACGCCTGGAACGCCCGGGCGTGGTCGCGGTTGCGCCGCTCGGCCAGCACCGCCGACAGGAACGCCCACGGCGGCACCCCGGGCGGCACCGGCGTGCCCAGCGCGTTGCCCACCTGCTGCGCGAGCCCCCAGCCGAGCGCGTGCGCCGCCTCCGGGCGCAGCTCGCCGAACCGGGCGAGGAACTGGCGGCTCGCCAGCGCGAGGTCGTCCGGGAGCCGGGTCAGGTCGAGCTGCGCCGCCCAGCCTTCGAGGCCGGGGGGCATGCCGATCGCCGAGTGGCCGCCGCTCTCCGGCACCCGATCGCGGACGACCAGCGTCCCGGCCAGGAAGTCGCCGACGCGGCGGCCGTCGGACGAGCACAGCGACACGATCACCGCGACCGCGCCGAACAGCCCGAGCGCCCAGAAGTCCACGACGAACCCGGCGAGCCCGCGGACCAGCGCGTGCCGGAACCGGATCGGCCCGCCGTCGACGCGCACCACGCGCAACCCCACGGCCATCTTGCCCAGCGACCGGCCGCGCGAGAGCGTCTCGAACAGCACCGGGTAGCCGACCATGATCAGCACCAGGAACACCAGCGCCAGGGTCAGCGCGAGCGCTTCGTCGGCGAACGGCACCGCGATCGTGAGCACGAAGATCGCGCCCACCAGCAACGCGAACTGCACGAGCACGTCCAGCGCCATCGCCAGGGCGCGGCTGGCGAGCTTGGCCACGCGCAGGTCCAGGACGACGGCTTCGCCGGTGACCAGCTCGGATTCCTCGTGCACAGACCCAGCGTAGCGGCGGACGACGCCGGATAGGCTGGGCGCGGGAGGTGCCAGCGTGGATGTGGACGTCTTCGTCGCGACGCACGCGGCCGAGTGGAACCGGCTCGGCGAGCTGACCCGGCGCGGCGGCAAGCTGACCGGGCCGGAGGCCGACGAACTGGTGACGCTCTACCAGCGGACGGCGACGCACCTGTCGATCGTCCGCTCGGTCGCGCCGGACCCGGCGCTGGTCGGCAGGCTGTCCGGGCTGGTCGCGCGCGGCCGGTCGGCGATCTCGGGGTCGCACAACCCGGCGTGGCGCGAGGTCGCGCTGTTCTTCACGCGCCGGTTCCCGGCCGCGGTGTACCTGTCGCGGCGCTGGTGGATCCCGGCGGCGCTGGTGTCGATCGCGGTGATGGCGGTGATCGCCGTCTGGGTCGCGGGCGACCCGCACGTGCGGGCGTCGATCGCGACCCCGGACGAGCTGAACGAGCTGACCAGGCCCGGCGGCGAAGCCGAAAGCTACTACTCGACCGGGCCCGCGACGTCGTTCGCGGCTCGCGTGTGGACGAACAACGCGTGGGTGGCGGCGACGTGCCTGTTCCTCGGCATCGCGCTGGGCCTGCCGGTGATCGGCGCGCTCTGGCTGAACTCGCTCAACGCCGGGCTGATCATCGGCGCGATGAGCGCGGCAGGCCGCGGCGACGTGATGATCGGCCTCCTCCTCCCGCACGGCCTCCTGGAGCTGACGGCGGTGTTCGTCGCCGCGGGCACCGGGCTCCGGCTCGGCTGGACGGTGATCGACCCCGGCCGCCGGTCGCGGACCGTGGCGCTGGCCGAGCAGGGCCGCTCGGTGGCCGTCATGGCGCTCGGCCTGGCGTGCGTGCTGCTCGTGTCCGGGATCATCGAGGCGTTCGTGACGCCGTCCGGCTGGCCGACCTGGCTCCGCGTGGGCATCGGCGTCGTGGTCGAAGTGGCTTTCCTGGTCTACGTCTTCACACTCGGACGGCGCGCGGCCCGCGAGGGCGAAGTCGGCGATCTCGACGCCCGCGACACGGGGGACGCGCTGCCCGAGTCAGCCTAGGCACGAACCCTCGAAGGCGATCGACGACGCTAGAGCCGGCCCGCCGCCTTCAGGGCCAGGTAGCGGTCCGCGAGGGCCGGTGGGAGCTCCTCCGGGACCGCGTCCACGACGCTGACCCCGTGCCGGGCCAGCCGTTCGGTCACGCGCTGACGCTCGGCCATCGTCCGCGAGGCCGCCGCCGCGTCGTACACCGCTTCCGCGTCGCCACGGCCGGCCAGCATCTCCGCCACCCGCGGGTCCGCCACCGACGCCACCACCAGCTGGTGCCGCGCGGTCAGCGAGCTGAGCACCGGGAACAGCCCCTCCTCGAGCGGCGCCGCGTCCAGGCCCGTCAGCAGCACCACCAGCGCGCGACGGCGGGTCCGCCGCAGCACTTCGGCGACCATGCCCCGCGCGTCCGTTTCGATCAGCGACGGCTCCAACGGCGCCATCGCGTTGACCAACGACGTCAGCAAAGCCGCCCCCGACGAACCCTGGACCGCCGCCCGCAGCCGCCGGTCGTACGCCAGCAGGTCGACGCGGTCGCCGGCCCGGGACGCCAGTGCCGCCAGCAGCAGCGCCGCGTCCATCGCCGCGTCGAGCCGCGGGGCGTCGCCGACCCGGCCCGCCGAGACGCGGCCCGTGTCGAGCACCAGCACCACGTGCCGGTCGCGCTCGGGCCGCCACGTCCGGACCATCACGTCCGCCGCCCGCGCCGTCGCCCGCCAGTCGATCGAGCGGACGTCGTCGCCGATGACGTACTCGCGCAGCGAGTCGAACTCCGTGCCCTGGCCGCGGATCAGCACCGCGTTGCGGCCGTCGAGCTGCTGCAGCCGCGCCAATCGCGAAGGCAGGTGCTTGCGGCTGTGGAACGGCGGCAGCACGCGGACCGTCCACGGCACCGCGTGCGAACCCTGCCGCGCCGCCAAGCCCAGCGGCCCGACCGACCGGACCGTCACCCGCGCCGCCGCCCGGTCGCCGCGCCGAGAAGGCCGCAACGCCGTCACCAGAGCCCGCCGTTCCCCCGGCGGGACGCGCACGGCGTGCCGCTCGGCAGCGCCCGTGCTCGGCGGCCACGCGTCACGCAGCTGCCCGCGCACCGTCCGGCGGCCGGGGTTCGCGACGACCAGCGTCACCTCGCACGGCTCGCCGAGCCGCACGGACGTGTCACCGGAACGAGAAAACCGCAGCGGCCGCACGCTCCCGGCCAGCACCAGATCGACGACGACCAGCATCAGCAGGACTCCGCCGACCGCGAGCAGCCCGGTGTCCGACGGCGCGAGCAGCCCGACCACGAGCGCGCCGAACAGCGCCAGCAGCCCGAGCCTTCCGGTGACGGCCATGTCAGCGCGGCACGGGCACGGACGCGAGCACGCGGTCGAGGACACCGTCCGCCGTGACGCCCTCGAGCTCGGCCTCCGGCCGCACGTCCAGACGGTGCCGCAGCGCGGGCCGCGCCAGCGCCTTGACGTCGTCGGGCGTGGTGTAGTCGCGCCCGGCGAGCCAGGCCCAGGCCCGGGCGATGGCGAGCAACGCCGTGGCGCCACGCGGCGAGACGCCGATCCGCACCGAAGGCAGCTGCCGCGTCGCCCGGCACAGGTCGACGACGTACCCGATCACCTCGGGCCCGACCGTCACGCGGGCCACCGCTTCCCGCGCGGCCGCCAGCTCGGCCGCGCCCGCGACCGGCTTCAGGCCCGCCGCCGCCAGGTTGCGCGGGTCGAAGCCCTGCGCGTGCCGCCACAGGATCCCGATCTCGTCCTCGCGCGACGGCGTCGGCATGGTGAGCTTCAGCAGGAAGCGGTCCAGCTGCGCCTCCGGCAGCGGGTAGGTGCCCTCGTACTCCACCGGGTTCTGCGTGGCGATGACGATGAACGGGTCGGGCAGCGGCCGCGACTTGCCGTCGAGCGAGACCTGCCGCTCCTCCATCGCCTCCAGCAGCGACGACTGCGTCTTCGGCGGCGTCCGGTTGATCTCGTCGGCGAGCAGCAGGTTCGTGAACACCGGCCCCTCGCGGAAGGAGAACTCGCCGCTGTGCGCGTCGTAGACGATCGACCCGGTGACGTCGCCGGGCATCAGGTCCGGCGTGAACTGCACGCGCGTGGTCTCCAGGTCCAGCGCCGCGGCCAGCGCCCGCACGAGCAGCGTCTTCGCCACGCCCGGCACGCCTTCGAGCAGCACGTGCCCCCGGCAGAGCAGCGCCAGGATCAGCCCGGTGACCGCGGCGTCGTTGCCGACGACGGCCTTGCCGACCTCGGCGCGCAGCGCGATCAGCGCGTCGCGGGCCCCGGTCGCGTTTTCGGTACCGCTGGTCAAGTTCGCCCTGCCTCTCGTTCCACCGTGTCCAGTTCGCCTGCCAGCCGGACCAGCGCCGGGTCGTCCGGCACCGGCGGGCCGTAGAGGACCGCGCCGACGTCGTTCGGGGGCCGCCCGGTCCGCGTGCTCACCGAAGCCACCAGCGCCGCCGGGTCGGCGTCGCGCGGCAGGCCCAGCGTGGTCCGCAGCCTGGCCCGGGCCATCTCACGGAGCGTCTCCCCCGCGTGCCCCGCGGCCTTCGCCCGCCGGTACAGCCGGGCGCGGCCCTCGGCGGTTTCGGCCGCGCGGACGACGACCGGCAGCGGCTCGGTGACCACCGGGCCGAGCCGCCGCGCCCGCCAGAGGGCCAGCAGCGCCACCGCGATGAACGCCTGCGTGGCGCCGTAGTACCAGCCGTCCGGGATCAGGTCGAAGATCGGCTTGCGGGTGTCGTCCAGCGCCGGGTCGGTCGCCGACGGCAGGTACCAGACGAGCTTCGGGTGCGGCCCGAGCAGGTGCAGCGCCAGCGCCGCGTTGCCCTGCTCGGCGAGCCGCGCGTTGGTCAGCGGCGCCGGCGAGCCGAGCAGCGTCGTCGTGCCGCCCGCGTCGGCGAGCTGCAGGAGCGTGCCGCCGCCGTCCTCGCCGGGGTAGCACGAGCGTGCGCCGGGCGAGGCGTATCCGATCCCGCCGAGCGTGACGTCGCCCGCCGCGATCGCCGCGGCCACCGTGCACCGCGGGTCCAGCGTGCCGACTTCGCTCTCGCCGACCGGGTGCACCAGCGGCAGCGAGTCGTCCAGCGTCGGCGCCCCCGGCGTCATGAGGACGACGTCCGCGGCGCGCTCACGCAGCGCGTCGAGCCGCTTCGCCGGCACCAGGTCCGGCTGGGTGACGAGCAGCGTCGCGTCTTCGCCGATCGCGTCGTCCGCCTCGGCCATCGTGCGCGCCGTCCGGACGTCGACGCCCTGGTCCCGCAGGAGTTTCGCGAGCGCGTGCGCGCCGTCGGGTTCGTAGGAGCCGGGTTCGAGCGCGCCGTGCGTCTGCTCGCCGCGGCCGAGCAGCAGGACGGCGGCGGCGGCGAAGATCAGGGCGACGAGGGCGAGCGGGACCCGGGCGCCACGCCAGATCCGGCGCAGGTCCGGCGAGACCGCTGTGCTCATGCCGCCTCCGCGGGAAAGAGCACGTCGGCGGGGCTCACGAGCCCGCCATGGCGACCGGCCGCGCACGGCGGCAGCGTTCGTCCAGCTCGGTCAACGCGCGGTAGGCGGCTTCGGTGCCATCGCGGCCGCCGTAGTGGACGTCGTCGAAGAGCCGCGCGCCCTGCCGCAGCTCCGTCGCGACGTCCGGCAGCAGCACCCCCGCCTCGGCAGCCGCCTCGTCGGCCGTCCGGCCGGAACGGACGTCGAGCAGCGCACGTTCCTCCAGCGCCCGCACGACGGCCCGGAAGCGATCGCGGACGGCGTCGTCGTACCGGCCGGCCGACACGGCTTCGGCGGCCGCGCGGCGGTAGTCGTCGGCGCTCTTGCGCGTCGCGCCGAAGACGGCCCGCTCGGCCTTCGCCGCGCGGGCGATCTTGCCGGTGCGCAGCCGGATCACCACGACGAGCACGATCAGCAGCACGAGGACCAGCAACAGCCCGAAGATCCCGCCCGGGACCGCCGACGACAGGCCGTCCAGCAGCTTCTCCAGCTGCTCGCCGAGCCACTGCCCGATCTGCTGCAGGAAGTTCGGGCGCGCGTCCCGGTACTTCGGGTCGGACAGCTCCTCCGCGGCGGCGCGCCGCGCGGCGTCCCGATCGATGTCGACCGGGACGTCGGTGAGCAACCCTGTCACCACGCCTGTGGCGGCTGCACTCCGGCCGCCCTGGCCAGTTCGATGTCCATGCCCTCGCGGCGCATCCGCTGGTCGAGATAGACGATCACGGTGACCAGCGCGACGAACGGGATGGTGATGGTGCCCGAGATGATCTGGCCGACCGACTGCAGCAGCAGGTCGCCGGTGTCGGGCACGACCACCCGCGACGGGTTGACGAGACCCGCGAACAGGCCGCTGCCGATGTTGAACGGAAGCTGGATGATGCTGCTGACCACCGATTCGAGCAGCCCCGCCAGCAGCAGGATGCCGAACACCCGCCAGAACGCGCCCTTGACCAGCTTGGCCGACCTCGAGAACGCCTCCCGAAGGGTGCCGCGCTCCAGCACCAGCGCCGGATTGGCCAGTGACCAGTACACGTAGGCGACGATCCCGGGAACGAAGCACAACAAGCCGCCCACTGTCGTGGCGATCGCGTAGAGAAACCCGACTCCGAGCAGCGGCAGCAGCCGCGGTCGTACCTCGCTCCAGGCGATCGCGAAGGTCACTTCACGCCCGAGCACGGCGCGGCCCATGACGGCAGCGAGCAACCCGTTCGCCACCGCCATGAACAACGTGGTCAGCAGCGCCGTCGGCACCAGCGCGAGCAGTACGTCGCCGAGGGCGCCGAACATGGCGCCGGCCACCTCCTCGTCGGTCGAGCCCGGGCCGAGGTCGGCGGTCGAGGCCAGGTTCTGCAGATCGGCGAGGACGAATTTCTGAACGAAGAACGTGATCGCGGCCGTGATCACGGCCATCACCGCGCCGATGCCGAGGATCAGCAGCGGGTGCCGGCGGATCGTGGTGATCGCGCCGTCGAGGATGTCGCCGATGTTGAGCGGCCGCAGCGCGATCACGCCGGGCTTGCCGAGCCCGTGCGGGTGCCAGCGCGGGGGCGGCGGGCCGGGCGCGTACTGCGGAGCGCCGTAGGACGGCTGTCCCGGCGGCTGCCAGCCGGGCGGCGGCTGCTGCCAGCCGGGCGGCGGCGCGGGTGGCGGCGGGGCCGGAGTGGCTTGCGGGTCCGGCGCCTGCCACCCGCGTGGCGGCGTGGCCAGTGACGCGCCGTGATCTTCCGGCGGCTTCGATTCACCCGATCCAGGAGTCGGAGCCTGGGGGATTCCCTGGCTCGGTGTCGGCGTGTCGGCGCCTCCGCCGGTGTCTGTCATCGAAGCCCCTCGCCTGCAGTGCTTGCTTACCGACACTCTCTCAGAGCCGGTTGCACCCGGCCAGACCTGGGGTGACGACCGTGCGCCGTGACTACCCGCGCACAGACGGGTGCGGGAGCACCCGTTCCCCCGATATGCTGAACGGCGGATCGGGTACCCCCGGTCCGTACCGAGACCCTTCGGGACTGCCTAGATGACGCAACCGCCCCACGGCCAGGTACCGCCTCGCGGAACCGTCCAGCCGCCGCCGGTGCCGGATGCGCAACCGGATCTTCCCTGGCTGGGCCACCCGCGCACCGTGTCCGCGCCGAAGCGCCGTTCACCGGCCGCGATGCTCGGCGTTTGCCTCGGCGCGGTGGCCGTGCTGGTACTCGGGCTGGTCGCGATCGTGGCGCTCAACCGCACCGAAGCGCCGCTCACGAACGCCAACTACCGCGACGCCCCGACGTCCCAGGACGTTCCTTCGCAGCTGCCGCCCGGCGGCGCGGGTGCCCCGGCCTCGGCGTCGAACCCCCTGCCCGAGCCGTCGACGCCCAGCGCGACCGGCCCGCAGAAGGTCCTCAAGCTCGCCGACCACCCGATCCTGCAGGATCCGAACGCGGGCCTGCAGAACCGCGTCTGCACGCTGCCGACGTGGCAGAGCACGCAGGCGGGCGCGGAAGCGTTCTTCACCGCGGCCAGCAAGTGCCTCGACGCGGCGTGGGGCCCGTTCCTCCTGGCCTACCGCCTGCCGTTCACGCCGCCGGCACTGCACTTCCCGACCGGCGCGAGCTTCGAGACCGAATGCGGCACCATCCAGGTCGGCATCGCGACCGCCGCGTACTACTGCGAAAACAACCTGTACGTCCCGTTCCGCGGCCTGCAGACCGACCAGTACGGCAACAACCCCGGCGTCTACCTGGCCCTGTTCGCCCACGAGTACGGCCACCACGTGCAGGAGGTCGCCGGGCTGATGGACGCGGCCTGGCAGAAGATCTACGAGGCCGGCCAGAACAGCCCCGCCGGGCTCGAGATGTCACGGCGCAAGGAACTGCAGGCCCAGTGCTTCTCGGGCATGTTCCTCGGCGCGCACGTCGACCAGGGCGGCACGATCGGCCGCGACATGTACAACAAGGCCTGGAACGACCAGGAGACCCGCGGCGACAACACCTCCCGCAGCCACGACCACGGCACCAACGCGCACTACGCGTCCTGGTGGCGGGCGGGGGCGACGAGCAACCGGATCGCCGACTGCAACACCTTCGCGGCGCCGTCGTCCGAGGTCAGCTGACCTTCGCGACGGGCCTCGGCCGCGGCGGCGTGCGGAGCACGAGGTAGACGTACATCCCGCCGGAGAAGCAGGCGAACACGAGCAGCGCCAGCCCGAGCGGGCGCCGCGCGTCCGACGAGCCCGCCGACGTGTCCGCTTCGCGGACGGCGACCGCGCCCTGGTCGGGCAGCACCTCCGGCACGCCGACGTCGATGCGCTCGCCCTGGCCGTGCCCGCAGCCGTTGAGCGTGCCCTCGTGGGTCTTCCCGGCGACGGTGAACCGCACGGTCTCGACGGCGTCCGGCTTGTCGCACGGCGCCGGCTTGGTGACTTCGGCCTGCACCGGCGCGCCGAGGTCGTCGTTGGCGATGCCCAGCAGCCCGGGCCCGGCCAGCCACGCGAGCAGCACGACGAGCACGCCCGCCGCGGCGGGGATCGCCACCGTGGGCCACTTCAGGGCGAGGGATCGCGGGGGCACCTGGTCATGGTTCCAGATCCGGCGGGCAAAACCCAGGCGCTCGCCGCCGCGGCCGTCACCGCTGCTGGATCTTCTCCGCCTGGGTGACCTTCTTGACGTAGAGCAGCTTGTCGCCGGGTTCGATGGCGTCGGCCTGCGGGGCGTCGACGCGGTAGAGGACGCCGTCGCGGACCACCCCGAGGACGATGTCCGGCAGGTGCCGTGGCGACCCGCCCTCCTCCGACGGCTCGACCGGCCGCTCGGCGATCGTCAGGCCTGATTCAGGAGTGAGCAGGTCCTCCATGATGTCCACGACCAGCGGCGTCGACGTCGCCATGCCGAGCAGCCGCCCGGCCGTCTCGCTGGACACCACGACCTGGTTGGCGCCCGACTGCTTGAGCAGGTGGACGTTCTCCGCCTCCCGCACCGACGCCACGATGTGCGCCTTCGGCGCCAGTTCGCGGGCGGTGAGCGTGACGAGGACCGCCGTGTCGTCGCGGTTGGGGGCGACGACGACCGCGCGCGCGTGCTCGACCGCGGCGACGCGCAGGACGTCCGCCCGGGTGGCCGAGCCGTGCACGGCGACGAGGCCGAGCACGCTCGCCTGGTCGAGGGCCTGCTGGTCGGTGTCCACGACGACGATCTGGCCCGGGGAGACGTTCTCGTCGCCGAGCAGCGCGTTGACGGCGGACCGGCCCTTGGTGCCGAACCCGACGACGACCGTGTGGTCGCGCACCTTCGTCCTCCACTTCTGGATCTTGAACGCCTGCCGGGAGCGCTCAGTGAGCACTTCCAGGGTGGTCCCGACCAGGACGATGAGGAAGAGCACCCGCAGCGGAGTGATCACCAGCACGTTCACCAGCCGGGCGGACGACGTGGCCGGCGCGATGTCGCCGTAGCCGGTGGTCGACAGCGAAACGGTCGCGTAGTAGAGGCTGTCCAGCAGGGACAGACCGTCACCGTTCGCGTCGCGGTAGCCGTCGCGATCGAGGTAGACGATGATCACCGTGGCCAGCAGCGCGAGTGTCGCGCCGATGATCCGCTTCACGATCGCGCGGAGCGGGCTGACCGTCAGCTCGGGCATCCGCAGGATGCCGACGAGTTCGTGGTCGGGCCGATCGGTGAGACTGCCCAGCGGAAACCGCTTCAGGGCCTTCATGCGTCCGCTCCCGGCGGCGGATGGTGGCCGGCGTCACTCACGCCCGCAGGATAGCCGAACCGGGTGACGGGCCGCCGCGTGGAACGATGAGGTCATGGCTACCCCGGCTCCTTCCCCACGGCCCGCGCACCTCCTGGCCGGACTGCTGACCCTCGGCGGTCTCATGCACTTCGTGAAGCCGAAGCCGTACGACGCGCAGATCCCCGCTTCCCTTCCCGGCTCCGCACGGACGTGGACGTACGCCTCCGGCGTCGCCGAAATCGGTGTCGCCGCAGCGATCGCCGCGCCGCGCACCCGCCGCCTCGGCGGGCTGGCCGCGGCACTGCTGTTCGTCGCCATCTTCCCGGCGAACGTGAAGATGGCCGTCGACGCGCAGCGCAAGCAGGCCCCGGCAAAGTTCCGCGCGATCACGCTCGGCCGCCTCCCGCTGCAGTGGCCCCTGGTGGCCTGGTCCCTGAAAGTCCGCGACTCGGCGTGATCCGGGCCGTAACCCGCGTGATTGAAGCCGTGACTCGCGTGATTGAAGCCGGATCTCGCGAGTTACGGGCCCAATCACGCCAGTTACGGCGCCAATCACGCGAGTTACGGGTCTGATCACGCTTCGGGGATGTCGCGGAGGAGCTTGCGGAGTCCTTCCGCGTCCAGGAGGTCTGCCGGGCGGATCGTGCGATTCGCGCGGACGTAGTGGAACGCCGCGCGGACCCGCTCCACCGGGACGTTCTTCAACGCCGCCCACGCGATCCGGTACGCCGCCAGCTGGACCGCCAGTGCCGGGAGCCGGGACTCCGCCGGGACCGCGCCGGTCTTCCAGTCGACCACCGTCCAGCCGCCGTCGGGGTCGGCGAAGACCGCGTCCATGCGGCCGCGCAGGGTGATGCCCTCGACGTCGGCCGAGAACGTCACCTCCACCGCCACCGGCACTCGGGACGCCCACTCGCTCTTCTCGAACTCCGTCTGCAGCTCTTCGAAGTGCGCGTCGGGGGCCTCGCCGAAGTCGGCCGCGCCCGGGAGGTCGTCGATCTCGATGAGCTGGTCGCCCGCGAACCGGCGTTCCAGCCAGCCGTGGAACTCGGTGCCGCGGCGGGCGAAGCTGTTGGGCTCCACCGGAAGCGGCCGGCGCAGGTCCGTCGCCAGCCGGTCGGCGTCCTCGGCCAGCGCGACCAGCTGGCTCACCGAAAGCCGCGACGGCAGCGGGACCAGCTTGACGTGGTCGTCCTTGCGCGCCCACTCCTCGAGCAGCACGTCCGTGTCGGTCAGCCAGCCGTCGGGATCGTCCTCTTCGGACTCCTCCTCGTCGGCGGGGGAAGCCAGCGCCTCGGACACCAGCTCCACCCCGGTCTGCACGCCGGTGCGGCGGTCGGCCAGCGGATCCACCGGCCACCGGGACGTCCGCGAGTCCGACACCAGCGGGTTCTGGTCGTCCACCGACGGCTCCGGCGCCCACTCGGCGAGCTGCCCGACGCCCGTTTCGCGCAGGACGTCGGCGATCTCGGTCAGGAACTCCGACGGCCCCTTCGCCCGGCTGCTGCTCTCGTTCCACCAGTGCCCGGACACGATCAGCGCGTGCTCGGACCGCGTCAGCGCGACGTAGCAGAGCCGCCGCTCCTCCGACTGCTCCCGCTCGACGAACCCGGCTTCGTGCAGCTCCAGTCCTTCTTGGACTTCTTTGCGGTCTTGACCTTCGGCGATCCGCAGCTCCGGCAGGTCCGCCGAGTCGCCTCGCAACGCCGCGGGCAGCGACGTCGCGGTCCGCAGCCACGACGACGACCGCCGCCGTCCGGGGAACACCTCGTGCACCAGGTGCGGGACGGCGACGACCTGCCACTCGAGGCCCTTCGCCGAGTGCACGGTGAGCACCTGCACGCGGTCCGGCACGACCTCGACCTCGCCCGGGGTGAGCCCGTCTTCGGCGTGCGCGGCCGTGTTCAGGTAGTCCACAAAGGACAACAACGTCGCCGTCGGCGCCGTCTCGGCGTAGTCCACGACGACCTCGGCGAACGCGTCCAGGTGCGCGCGCCCGGCGGATCCCGGCCGCGCCAGCGACTCCACGTCCAGGAGCATCGTGCGCTCGACGTCGGCGACCAGCTCCGGCAGCGACTGGTCGAGCCGCCGCCGCAACGCGGAAAGCTCCCAGCCGATCCGCCGGATGCGCTGGTAGCCCTCGTCGGAATACCGTGCCGGGTCCCCGGGTTCGTCGATCGCGTCGATCAGCCCGGCCTGCTCGACGCGCTCCACGACCAGCTCGGGAGCGTCCGAAGTGGACTTCTCGGGGCTCGACAGCTCCCCGGCCCGCCGCCACAGCGCGGCGACGTCGGCGGCCGCCAGCCGCCAGCGCGCGCCGGTCAGCAGCCGTGCCGCGGCGCTGCCCGACAACGGATCCGCGAGCACCTTCAACGTCGACACGAGGTCCGCGACCTCGGGCTCGTCCAGCAGCCCGCCGAGCCCGACGACCTCGACCGGCAGGCCGCGCGCCCGCAACTCGGCGGCGATCGGGGCCATGTCGGCGCGGCGCCGCACCAGCACCGCGGCGGTCGGCGGCTTGCCGGTCTGCTCCTGCACGGCGTGCCAGCGCCGGGCCAGCGCGTCGGCCACCCACTCGCGTTCCGCGCGGACGTCCGGCAGCAGCGCGCACGCGATGTCCGCGGGACCCGCGCCTTCGCGCGCCCGCAGCCGTTCGACGCCGAGGCCGCGTGCGCGCAGCGGCTCGGCGATCGCGTTGGCGAGCTCGAGGATCTCCGGCGGGTTGCGGAAGCTGGTCAGCAGCCCGAAATCGTGCGCGGGCACCAGGCCTTCGCCGTCGAACCGCGGGAAGTCCGTGGTGAACCGCGGCAGGTTGGCCGCGCTGGCCCCGCGCCAGCCGTAGATCGCCTGGGCCGGGTCGCCGACCGCGGTCACCGGCATCGGCTGGTTCTCGACGCCGCCGAACAGCGCCCGCAACAGCACGCGCTGGGCGTGCCCGGTGTCCTGGTACTCGTCGAGCAGCACGGCGCCGAAGCGCTCCCGCTCACCCCGGACGACCGACGGGTAGCCGCTCGCCAGCTGGGCGGCCAGCGACATCTGGTCGGCGAAGTCCAGCGCGCCTTCGTTGCGCTTGCGCCGGTGGTAGGCCTCCACGAGCGGCAGCAGCGCGAGCCGGAAGTGCTGCGCCGCCATGATTTCGGTGAGCTTCTGCGGCAGCGCGGCCCGCTGCCCCTTGGCGCGCGGCGCGTTCTCGATGACGCGGCACATCCACGTCGTGTACTCGGCCAGCTCGTCGGTCGACACCAGGTGCTCGCCGAGTTCGCCGGCCAGCGCCAGGACGTCCGCGGTCACCGTCGGCGGGACGCGGTCGGTGTCCAGCTCATTGTCCCAAGTGGACACGACGCGGTGGGCGAGCTGCCACGACGACGTCTCCGACAACAGCCGCACGCCGGGCTGCACCGGCAGCCGGAGCCCGTGCTCGGACAGCAGCCGCCCGGCGTAGGCGTGGTAGGTGAGCACTGTCGGCTCGCCGGCGACCACAGTGGACCGCAGCCCGCCGGTGGGGTCGAGCCGGTCCAGCAGCCCGGAGCCGGCGAGCCGCCGCAGCCGCGCGCGGACGCGTTCGCCGAGCTGGCGCGCGGCCTTGCGGGTGAACGTCAGGCCGAGCACGCGGTCGGGGCTGACGATCCCGTTCGCCACCAGCCAGACCACGCGCGCGGCCATGGTCTCGGTCTTGCCCGCGCCGGCCCCGGCGACGACCAGCGACGGCTCGACCGGCGCGGCGATCACGGTGGCCTGTTCGGGGGTCGGGCGGTGCAGGCCGAGCGCGTCGGCGAGTTCGGCGGGCTCGACCGGGTTCGCGATGACGAGCGGGCTCACGCGCCCACTCCGCACGGGCTTGCTGAACTCACCAGCTGGTTCACGGTCCCGGCACCTGCCTGCCCTCAGGCCGCAGCGGGCAACACCCTCGCGCGGGACACCGGTCGCAGTCGGGGTTCTCCTGCGCCTGGTAGTCCGGCCCGGACGCGGAGGCGGCCGCGTTCCGGACCAGCTCCAGCCACTGCCTGCCGCCCGTTTCGTCCATCGGCGGCTGGGACCGTTCGGTGGATCCGGTCTTGTTGTTGGCCTTCGCGACGTACACCAGCCGCGCCCCGCCGGCCTCCGTCCGGCCCTCGATCGCGCCGAGCAGCACCGCCAGCTGGTAGGCCGCCAGCTGTGGGTGCGCTTCGGCGTCCGCGGCGGACACCGGGACCTTGCCGGTCTTGATGTCGACGATCACCGGGCGGCCTTCGCTGTCGAGCTCGACCCGGTCGACGCGGCCGCGCAGCAGCACCCGGACCTCGTCCTCGCCGCCGGCCGGCAGCTCGACCTCGATGTCCTGCTCGACGCCGGATTCCTTCAGCTCCGCCCGGCTGCGTTCCAGCCAGGTCGTGAAGTTGCGAAGCATCTGCTCGACGCGACGACGCTCGCGCCGGGAGAACCACGGCGCGCCCGCGTCGACGCGCACCCACGCCTCGTCCAAAGCGGCCTGCAGTTCGGCGTCGGTGCTGCCGGACGCGACGGCCTGGGCGAGCCCGTGCACCAGCGTCCCCGTCACCGCCGCCAGCTGCGCCGGGTCGCTGCCGCCGTGCCGCTCGATCATCCAGCGCAGCGGGCACTTCGTCAGGATCTCCACTGTGGACGGTGAGATCCGGATCAGGTCGCCGGGCGGGTGCACCGGCGTGCCGGTGGACGCCGGGAGCAGGCCGTACCACGTGCTCGGGTGCGCGCCGGGCACGCGAGCCTCGGCCAGCCGCGCGAGCTGCTTGGCCGCACGACGTCGACGCGAAGGGTCGGCCTTGTCGTCGCAGACGACCTCGCGCAGCTCCCCCACCAGCTCGGCGAGCACCAGCGACCGGCCCGGCGGCTTCATCCGCGAGTCGAGCCCACCGTCGTCGGCGCCGTTCTCCTCCAGGTCGTCGAGGAACCGCGACGGCTGCTCGTCCTCCCCCGACACCGCGGTGACCAGGAGTGTCTGCTTCGCCCGGCTCATCGCGAGGTAGAACAGGCGCCGCTCCTCGGCGAGGATCGGCGCGGTCTGGGACACGGCGTCGTCGTCGACGCCCGCCATCAGGTCCTTGAGCCGCTCCACGCCGAGCACCGAACCGCGCAGCCGCAGGTCCGGCCAGGCGCCCTCCTGGACACCGGCGACGGCGACGACCGTCCACTCGCGACCCGCGGCGGAGTGGGCGGTCAGCAGCGAGACGCCGTCGGCGGGGACGGCGGCCGGGGCGAGCGTGTCGCCCGCGATCTGTTGCGCGCCAAGGTAATCCGCGAAGGAGGCGACACCGGAGCGGGGCAGCCGGTCGACGTACCGGCCGGCCGCGTCGAACAGCGCGACGACGGCGTCGAGGTCGCGATCGGCCTGCGCGCCCAGCGATCCACCGCGTTCGACCTGCTTCAGCAGTTTCTGTTCCAGCCCGCTTTCGCGCCACAGCTGCCACAGCACCTGCTCGACGCCGTCGCCGCGGGCCACGGCCTGGTGCGTCACGCGCAGCAGCCCGCCGACGCGCCGCACCGGCTCGGCCTCGGCGTCGGCCAGCCCGGCGAGGATGTCCCCGCCGCGCAACGCTTCGACGAGCAGTTCGTCGCTCGAGCGCTGGCCGCCGCCGGCCAGTTCGAGCCGCCGCAGGCCGCGCCGCAACCGGCGCAGCGCCAAAGGATCCGCCCCACCGAGCGCCGACGACAGCAGCATCTCGGCGAGGTCGATGTCGAGCAACTCCGGCGAAGGCGCGAGCTTCAGCACGGCCAGCAGCGGCCGGACCGCGGGCTGGCGCGCCAGCGGCAGCTCCTCGGTGGCCGACCCGATCGGGACGCCCGCCGCGCGCAAAGCGCGTTGCAGCACCAGGAAGGTCCGCGCGGGCGACCGGACGAGCACCGCGATCTCCGACCACGGCACGCCGTCGACGAGGTGCGCGCGCCGGAGCTGGTCGGCGATCCAGCTCGCTTCGGCGGCCGGCGTCGGCATCACGCGGACCCGCACGGTGCCCCCGGAAGCACCCGCGGGCGGGACGATCTTGCGGTGCGGCGACGCGCCCGGCAGCGTCGCGCCGATCTTCGCGACCGCCAGGCGCACCGCCGGGGCGAGCCGGTGGGACGTCGTGAGCGTGACGGTCCGGCTGCCGTCCGGGTCGGCGTCGGCGAACAGGCTCGCGTCGGCCCCACGGAAGGAGAACACGTTCTGGTCGGGGTCACCGGCCACGACGAACTCGGCGGCGGTGTGCCCGATCATCCGGACCAGGCCGGTCTGCAGCGGGTCGAGGTGGTGGGCGTCGTCGACGAACAGATGCCGCACGCGGGTGCGCTCGCGCTCCCGCAGCTCGTCGTCGTCCTCCAGGGCGAGCAGCGCGGAGGTGACCAGCTCGGCGGCGTCCAGCGCGGGCGCGCTCGCCACGCCCAGCGCGTTGCCGCCCGCACCCTGCAGCTGCGTGACCTCTTCGTACTGCGCCCAGAACTGCCCCGCGGCGATCCATTCCTCGCGGCCCCGGCGGCGGCCCAGCTCGGCGAGGTCCGCCGGGCCGAGCCCGCGCTCGGCCGCGCGCATCAGCAGGTCGCGCAGTTCCTCGGCGAAACCGGGGACCATCAGGGCCGGCCGCAGCTGTTCCGGCCAGTACTCGGCCTCCTCGTCGAGGTCGCCCGCCAGCAGTTCGCGGACGACGACGTCCTGTTCGGCGCCGGCGAGCAGCCGGGGCGCCGGGAGTTCTTCGGCGTTGGCTTCCAGCCGCAGCAGCGAGTAGGCGTAGGAGTGGACGGTGCGCACCAGCGGTTCGCGGACGGTCCGGGGCAGCGGCCGCGCCAGGTCGGGGTCGGCGGTCAGCCGCCGCGTGATGTCGGCACGCAGCGCGTCGGCGGCCTTGCGGGACGTGGTGAGCACCAGCACGCTCTCCGGGTCGGCGCCCTCGGCGATGCGGCGCGTGGCGGCCGAGGCCAGCAACGTCGTCTTGCCGGTGCCGGGACCGCCGAGCACGCGGAGGAAACCCCCGGGTGCGGAGAGCACCCGCCGGGCGCCTTCGTCCCAGGTGAACGTGGGTGAGCCGACGATCGGCGGGCGCACCAGCCGCGCGTCCGCCCGTCCCGTTCGCCTCCCGTGCACCCCGCGATGGAACCACGCCCGGTCCCCCGGGTGGTGCACCGGCACGGCTTGACAACAGGCGAGTGCGGTGAAGGCGCCGCATGGTGCGCCGGGCGGCTGCGGAATGAGGCTTATTTTGGTTAGCCCGGCGCAACGGGCTGTGACTTGCCTGCGAAGAGCGACTCTTGCGCCGGGCGACGGCAGAATAAGCCTCACTGTGTCGGTGGTGTCCGGCAGAGTGTCGGGTATGGACGACGTTCTGCACGAGCGAGTGCGGGAAATCATCGAGTCGGTACCGGCCGGCACGGTCGCGACGTACGGCGACGTCGCGGCGCTCGCCGGAGCGCCTTCGCCGCGGATGGTCGGCGCGATCCTCGCCGAGGACGGGCACGACCTGCCGTGGCACCGCATCCTGCGCGCGAACGGCACCCCGGCGCCGCACCTGGTGCACGACCAGCTCGAACGGCTGCGCGCGGAAGGCGTGCTGGCCGACGGCCAGCGCGTCGACCTGCGCAAGTACCGGTGGAAACCGGACGGCGCCGAGGACCCCGGCCCGGAGGGACTGTTCTAGGCGCCCCCGCGGCTTCGGGTGGGGTCTTGAAGCCCTTGACGATCAGCCAGACGCCCAGTGAGAACTCCCACAGTGCGATGGGAACCGCGGCGGGATCGGACCCGCCCGCGACGAGGGCGGTCATCCTCGAAGGGGCCGTCGGGGCTTGATCCGCCGCGATGTCGCGAATGATGGCCATGTTCGCTCCTCGGTCGGATCGAAGTGCGACCTCCCCGCCGTCCTCAACCACGGCGGGGGAAGCTGAACCCTCTGGCCAGCAGCCAGATCGGGAGGATCAGCTCGAAGAGGCCGCCCGGCACCAGCGCGGTGAGCCCGATGCCCCGGGTGACGTCGAGGACGCCGAACAGGTCCAGCACGCACCCGGCCAGCAGCGTCGGATAGCCGATGACACCGAACCACACGATCCAGCGCGGGACGAGCCTGGATCGGTGGAGCAGGGCTGTCATGCACATGCCCGCCGCGGTGTTGACCAGGTAGATCATCAGGACGGCGGTGCCGTGCTGCGCCCGCAGCAGCGCGCCGAGGCTCGGCGACGCGGCTCCCTCGACCGTGCCGTCGGCCAGTCGCGCCGCGAGTTCGATCGCCAGGAGCGGGACGGCGAGGTAGAACAGGCTGGCGGCGAGTTCGGCGACGCGGAAGCCGACGTGTGCCAGAGCGAGTGCTTCGCCGTGGCGTTTGAGGAGTGGGTACAGCAGGACGGCGATGCCCACGACCCCGAACTGCCCGGCCACCAGCACGGCGCCCGTGGCCAGGGCGGTGGTGTGCGCGGAGGCGCCGGTCAGGAAGTCGGACCGGTCGAGGACGCCGGCGTTGAGCGCGTCGGCGAAGACGAACGCGATGGTGACGGCGAGGAAGAGCAGCCCGACCAGTGCGGCCGTCTTCCTGGTGGACGCGGTCGTCGGGTCGTCCGGCGGTGCCGTCCGCGGGTCGGTGGCGGTCGGTGGGCGTGCCTTTTCCGGTGCGGACATCGGAGTTCACCCTCGGGTCGACGGGATGGGATCGGGCTGCGGCGCCGGTCGGCGCGGGGTGAGGCGGGGACCCCGGATCACGAGCCACAGCGCCAGCAGGAATTCACCGATGAAGGTGTAGGAGCCGATGGACGGCCACGCGCCGGGGGACAACACGACGCCGACGCTGTCGATCAGGTAGCCGGCCCCGGCGATGGCCAGCAGGACGCCGAGGAACCGGGGAACATAGCCGGACCGGTAGGACAGGTAGCCGAGGGCGAACAGGTGCGCGGCGAACAGGATGAGGGCGACGTTCCACAGGTCGTCGAACGCGGTGATCCCCAGCAGCACCTGGGCGTGCGCCTGATCCGCACCGGACACCGGGACGTGGTCCCCGTCGCCGAGCAGGCGCAGCACGTCGAGCAGGCGCGCGATCGCGACCATGAACACGCCCGCGTACACGAGCCTGAACGCCGCCGCGAGCAGCGACAGGCTCTCGCTCACCGGTCTGAACACCCGGTACAGGCCCCAGGCCACCACGACGTCGAGCACGATCACCAGGAACAGGCACAGGATCCCGAACCGGAACAAACCTTCCGACGCCGCGATGTCCGCAGCCGTCCGCTCCGCGTCCCCCGGTGTCACCGCGCCGTCCACGGCGACGAACTTCGCGAAGCCCGCCAGCACGGACATGAGCAGCAGAGCGACACCCGCGGTGACGGCGGCCGCGCGGATCGTCAGGTTCGCCCCACCTTCCTCTACGGGAAGGGACGGCCGCGGCCCCGAGGCAGAAGGTTTCCGAGGGTCGATTGTCATCGACTTCCCCTCACGGGAGGTCTGAGGTCGGTCATCCGGCGGCATGCCGGAGCCGGCGCACATGCGGACGTGTCGCGGCATCCCCGGGGTTCTTGGGCGTCGACGCCGGTGAAGGCGTCGAGGGCCGAGCGTGAGGCCAGGTGCCGCGGTCAAATTCTGTACGCCGTACAGACCGTGTGCCTCGTCCAGGGGGAATGTCAAGGAAGGACACTCGATTGATGGCCGTGTTCGCCGACCGCTCGAGGCCGGTGCCTCAGGCCGATCCGGTGCCGAAGAAGCGGACGGGCCCGGTAGCTACTAGGCCGCGCCGAGCGTCGTGACCAGCAGCTTCACCAAGGCCCCGAGGCGCTGGCGCTCCGGCTGCACCGTCTCGACGCCCACCTCTTCCAGCGGGGCCGCCGTCACCGGGCCGACGCACGCGCACACCAGCGGGCCGCGCAACGCCGCCAGCAGCTCGTCGTAGCGTCCGTACGACCGGGCCAGCGCCAGGAAGTTCGCCGCCGCCGGGGCGCTCGTGAACGCCAGCCCGCCCAGCTCGCCCGCCACGGCCGCGTCGATCAGGTCGTGCACCGGCGTCACGTCCGCCGGGGAAAACCACCGATAGGGTTGCACCACCACCACGGCCGCCCCGGCGCGTTCCAGGGGGTCCGTGTGCTCCGGCAGCGGCGTGCCGTGCAGCTGGACAGCCACTCGCGCGCCGTCGAGCCCGGCCGAGGCGAGGGCGCCGAACAGTTCCGCGTTGCTTTCCGAAGCGGCCGAAAAGGACTCCCGCAGCCCGGCTCCGCGGACCGCGCCGACGGCCTTCGGGCCGCGCGCGTAGATCCGGGACTCCCCCAGCGCCGTGATCAGCCGGTCACGCAGGCCCCACGTCTCGGCCGCGGCCAGCCAGCCGCGGAACCCGGCGCCGGTCGTCACCGCCGTGAAGTCCACCCGCCCGGCCAGCACCGCTTCGGTGCCCGCCCGCAGGTCGGGGTCGGCGTCCAGCGGCACGATGGTGATCGTCGGGGCGTGCCGGACGTCGGCGCCGTAGCGTTCAAGAGCCGCGATGAAGTCGTCGGCCCGGCGTTCGGCCGTGACGCCGATGGCGATCCCGCTCAGCTCACCCATAGATCGCGCCCATCTCCTCGATCGCTTCCGCCAGCTCGGCCCGCAGGTCCGCCGGTTCGAGGACCTCCAGGTGCGGCCCGAAGCGCAGCAGCTCGCCGATGGCCGGCTCACCCGGCTCCACCGGCAGCTCCACGGTGAGCCAGCCGGCCGCGTCGGGCCGGGCACCGCCGTCCCGGGCCGCCCGCAGCGCGCGGGCCCCGACGGCACCCGCGTAGAACGGTACGAGAGACTGCGCCCGCGGTGACAGCCGCACCACCGCCACGCGCGGGAACATCCGGCGTTCGAACTGCTCGGACCACTCCTGCCAGTACCGCGCGAGGTCGAACCCGGCCGGCCGCTCGAACACTTCGCCGAGGTCTTCCAGCTCCAGCACCCGCGAGATCCGGTAGGTCCGGTCGGTGCCGGCACAGCGGCCGGCGAGGTACCAGTTGCCCGCCTTGAGGATCAGGCCCAGCGGCTCGACCTCCCGCTCGACGACGCGCTGCCCCCACCGTTCGTAGCGGATCCGGATCCGGTGCGACGACCACACGGCGTCGGCGATCGCGGACAGCGTCGGCAGGCTTTCGATGCCCCGGTGCCAGCCGGGAACGTCCAGGTAGAACCGCTCGGCGACGCGTCCGGCGCGGTCGCGCAGCTCCGCCGGGAGCGCGGCGTACAGCTTGAGCTGGGCCGCCGCGAGGACCGTGCCCAGACCCAGCTCGGCCGCGGCCACGGGCAGCCCGGCCAGCGACAGCGACTGGGCCTCTTCTTCGGTCATCCCGGTGAGCCGGGTGCGGTAGCCGTCGACCAGCCGGTACCCGCCGGTGCGGCCGCGGTCGGCGTACACCGGGACGCCGGACGCCGACAGCGCGTCGATGTCCCGGTAGACCGTGCGCACCGAGACCTCGAGCTCCTCCGCCAGCTCCTCGGCCGTCATCCGGCCGCGGTTCTGCAGCAGCAGGAGGACGGACAGGAGGCGGCTCGCACGCATGAACCCAAGTATGGCGGAAATACCTGACACAACCTGACAGGTATGACCGGCAGACTGTCTCTCATGAACACATTCACCATGAAGAACTGGGACGAAAAGATCGTCAGCGGGACCGAAGGCGGCCCCCGGGTGGCGTACGCGCACGCCACGATGGCGTACGACGGCGTCATCGAGGGTGAGTCGATCTGCGACCTTCTGCTGTACTACGCGGGCGAAGGCTACGAAAGCGGCCAGACGACGTCGCCGAGCTTCGAGCGCTTCGAAGGCAAGGTCGACGGTCGCGAAGGGACGTTCGTCGTGCGGCACGAGTACACGTTCGACGCCAAGGGCATCGCGTCGACGTTCAGCGTGGTCCCCGGCTCGGCCACCGGCGCGCTGGCCGGGCTGACCGGCAGCGGCACCGTCGGCGGCACGATGGGCGAGGAGAAGATGGGGTACACCTTCGAGTACGCGTTCTAGGAGCCGCAAGTGGACCGTCGCCAGGTACTCGCCTACCGCATCGCCGAACACGGCCTGCACCGCTCGGCGCGGGACGTGGCCGGCCTCGCCGTCGTCCGGGCCGGGCTGCAGGACAGCGTGCGCGACACCGCGCTGCTCGCCCTCGTCGCCCGGCTCGACGGCCCGGTGTCCCTCGAGGACGACGAGCGGCTGGTCCTGGCCTGGACGCTGCGCGGGGCGCCGCACTACCACCTCCGCGCGGACCTGCCCGAGCTGATCCGGGCGCTGGTCCCGCTGGACGACGCGGACGCGCTGGCGCGGATGCTGTGGCAGCGCAAGGAAATGGCGGCGACCGGGCTGGCTGCGCGCGAAGTGGTGTTCACGGCGGCGGCGGCCATCCGGAAGGTCGTCACGGAGCCGATGACGAAGGGCGCGGTGAGCGCGGCGGTGACGAAGATGCTGCCGCCGTCGTTCTCGCGGTGGTGCCGGGGCTGCAACGCGACCCACATCCAGGAGCAGCTGATGCGCGTCGCCACCCCGCACGGCGGCGTCCGCCTGGTGGCGGGGGCGTCCCCGGCGACGCTGGCCCCGCTGGAGGGCCGCGGCCGGCTGCGCAAGACGCCGGACCCGGCCGCGGCGACCGAAGTGGTGGCCAAGTACCTCCGGCTCAACGGCCCGGCGTCCCCGGGCGAAGCGGCGGAGTTCGCGGGCACGGCCCGCGCGGTGGTGGACCGGACGTGGCCGGCGGACCTGGCCGAGGTGAAGGTCGAGGGCAAGACCCGGTACCTGCCCGCCGACCGGCTCGAGGCGCTGGAGAACCCGCCGGAGCCGGACCTCGTGCGGCTGCTGCCGCCGTGGGATCCGTTCGTCCAGGCCCGCGACAAGGCCCTGCTGGTCCCGGACCCGGCGCGCCGCAAGGAAGTCTGGAAGATGCTGGGCAACCCGGGGGTGCTGCTCGCCGACGGCGACATCGCGGGAACGTGGCGCACGAAGGGCAGCGGCGCGAAGCTGACGTTCACGCTGACGGCGTTCGACCCCCTGCCCCCGGCGGTCCGCGAGGAGGCCGAGGCCGAAGCGGCCCGGGTCGCAGCGGCGCGGGGGTTCGAGAAGCACGCGGTCAGCTGGGTCGGCTGACCCCGGTTCACGGCCAGTCTCAAGCGCCCCAATGTGGCGTTCGGTGCGTCCAACGCACCCAATGTGGCGTTCGGTGCGTCAGATGCACCCAACGCCACATTGGGGCGCTTCACTCCCGGACTCACAGGCTGTGGGCGTCGATGTCGCCGTAGGCCGTGGTCGCGTGGATGGTCAGACCCGCCGTGCCCTCGCTGTTCTTGAGGGCGTTGCGGATCCGGCCGTAGGTGGTGCCCGCGTCGAGGGACGCGGAGACACCTTCGGCCACGCCGACCGAGACGTCCCCGGCCTGGGTGCTCAGCACGAGGCTGCCGCGCACCGCCTCGGCGATCCGGATGTCGCCCTTGCCGGTGGTGATCTCCGCGGGACCGGTGAGGCGGCCGACCGAGACGTCACCCGCGTGGGCCTTCAACCGCAGCCCGGCGGCCTCGTCGAAGACGACCTCGCCGTGCGCGCCCTCGACCGTGACGTCGCCGAGGCGGCCGACACCGCGAAGCTCGACACTGGCGGCCTTGGCCTCGACGTGGGAGCCGGCGGGCAGTGAAACAGTCACGTCGAGGCTGCCCGACGGGCCGAAGTACTGGTTCTTCGCCGCGGCCTCGATCCGCAGGACGCCGTCGCGGTAGCCGACCTTGGTCTGCTCCGCGACCTTCACGTCACGGCTCCTCGCGGGGTCGGCGGGCCGGATCTCGACCGTGGTGTCGGCCCGCTCGGCGGCGACGAACCGGACGCGGCCGGCGGGGATGTCGAGGATGGTGGCGATCGGGGCGGGGGTGGCGAACTTCTGCATCGGATTCTCCTTGGTGGCTCGGTGTGTGAAACCACCATCGCCGGTCGCGCTGACACCGGAAGGCCACCGCGCTGACACGGCCGCTGACACGCCGGTCAGGCGTCGACCGCCAGCCGATATCCCCGCTTCACCACCGTCTGGACCACCTTCCCGCCGCCCAGCGACGTCCGAAGCCGCCCGATCGCCGTCTCCACCGCGTGCTCCTCCCCGCCGCCGGGCAACGCCGAGATCAGCTCGCGTCGCGAAACCACCCGGCCCGGCGTAGCCGCCAGCGCCCGCAGCAGCGCCATCGGCGCCGGGGCCACCTCGCGCCACTCGCCGTCCACGATGGCCGCCTGGCCGCGAAGCTCGATCGACCGGCCGCCCGCGCGGAGCCGGGGCGACCGCGTCGCCAGGGTCTCCGCCACCGTCCGGGCCAGCGCCCCGATCCGCGCCCGGTGCGGCTGCACCGTCGGCACCCCCAACGCCGCCAGCGGCGCCGCCGTGATCGGGCCGACGCAGGCCGCCACCACCGGGCCCGACAACGCCGCCACCAGCCCCGGCAGGCGCCCCGTGCGCCGCGCCAGGCCGAGCAGCGAAGCCACCGCCGGCGCGCTCGTGAACGGCAGCGCGTGGATCGTCCCGTCGAGCACGCCGTCCAGCAGCCGGTCCACCGGGCCCGGGTCCACCGGGCCGACCCAGCGGTACACCGAGATCTCGATGACCTCCGCCCCGGCCGCGCGCAGCGTGTCCACGAAGTACGGCAGCGGCTCGCCGTGCAGCTGCACCGCGATCCGCATCCCCTCGACCCCCGACGAGAGGAGGTGCTGCAACAGCTCCGCGTTGCTCTCCGAAGCCGGCGAATACGACTCCGACAGCCCGGCCGCCCGAAGCGCGCCCGTCACCTTTGGCCCCCGCGCCAGCAGCGAAGCCGCCGAAAGGCGCGAGACCAGTGCTTCCCCCAGTCCCCAGCCCTCGGCGGCCTCGAGCCAGCCGCGGAAACCGATGCCGGTGGTCGCGACGACCGCGTCCACCGGCGAAGACAGCAACCGGGTGGTCGCCGCGTGCAGTTCGGTGTCGTCCGTCAGCGGCACGATCCGGATCGCCGGGCCGTAGCGGACGCTCGCCCCCTTGCGCACCAGCAGCGCGCCGAGCTCGTCAGCCCGGCGCGCCGCGGTGATGCCGATCACGAAACCGGCCAACGGGAGCACTTCCGTCACGAAGACTCCACTTCGACCACGCCTTCCCGTACACGCACGTCGTACACCGGGACCGAGACGCCGTCGGCGTCCAGGCACTTCCCGCTGTCGAGAGCGAATCGTTCCTTGTAGACCGGCGAAGCCACCACCGGGACGCCGCCCGCGTCGCCGACGATGCCGCGCGAGAGCACCGCCGCGCCGCTGCACGGGTCCCAGTTGGACAGGGCGTACCAGCGCTCACCCGGCAGCCGGAAGATCGCCACCTGCACGCCGCCGTCCAGCAGCGCCGCCACGCCGGCGCACTCCGGCACCGCGGTGGCCGGGCAGACCGCCGTCCAGGTTCGTTCGATGGACGTCGTCATCGGCGCACCTCCGGAACTCCCAGCATCACGGGAACTTTCTGCTCCCGCTCCGAGCGGAACGAGATCGCCGGGTCGGGCGTGCCCGGCGCGTTGACGAACGAGGTGAACCGGGCCAGCTTCTCCGGGTCCTCGAGCACGCCCTTCCACTCGTCGGCGTAGTTGTCGACGTGCTTGGCCATCGCCGCGTCGAGGTCTTCGCAGATGCCGAGCGAGTCGTCCACGATCACCGCGCGCAGGTGGTCGAGGCCGCCCTCCATTTCTTCGATCCACGGCGCGGTGCGCTGCAGCCGGTCGGCGGTGCGCACGTAGAACATGAGGAACCGGTCGATGGTCCGGATCAGCGTCTCGGTGTCCACATCGGACACCAGCAGGTCGGCGTGGCGCGGCGTGGTGCCGCCGTTCCCGCCGACGTAGAGGTTCCAGCCGTTCTCCGTGGCGATGATGCCGAAGTCCTTGCTGCGCGCCTCCGCGCACTCACGGGCGCACCCCGAAACCGCCGACTTGAGCTTGTGCGGCGACCGCAGGCCGCGGTAACGCAGTTCCAGCTCGATCGCCAGCCCGACGCTGTCCTGCACGCCGTAGCGGCACCACGTCGACCCGACGCACGACTTCACCGTGCGCAGCGCCTTGCCGTACGCGTGCCCGGACTCGAACCCGGCGTCGACCAGCTTGCGCCAGATCAGCGGCAGCTGGTCCACGGTCGCGCCGAACAGGTCGATCCGCTGGCCGCCGGTGATCTTGGTGTAGAGGCCGAACTCCTTGGCCACCTCGCCGATCGCGATCAGCTTCTCCGGCGTGATCTCGCCGCCGGGAATCCGCGGCACGACGGAGTAGGTGCCGTTGCGCTGCAGGTTCGCCAGGAACCGGTCGTTGGTGTCCTGCAGCGTGACCTGCTCGCCGCCGAGCACGTGCCCGTTGCCGAGGGTGGCCAGGATGGAGGCCACCGCCGGCTTGCAGATCGCGCAGCCGCTGCCCGAGCCGTAGCGGGCGACCAGCTCGCTGAACGTCGCGATCCGGGTGGCCTGCACGATCTCGAACAGCTCCGCGCGGGACTGCGCGAAGTGCTCGCACAGCGCCTTCGACTGCTCGACTCCGGCGGCGCTGAGCAGCTTGCCCAGCAGCGGGACGCACGAACCGCAGGCCGTGCCCGCGCGGGTGCACGCCTTCAGCTTCGGGACGGTGTCGCAGCCCTCTTCGTGGATCGCCTGGGTGATCGCGCCCTTGGAGACGGCGTTGCACGAGCAGATCTGGGCCGCGTCGGGCAGCGCGTCGACGCCGACCGCGGCGCCGCCGCCCGCCGGGGCGAGGATCGCGCCCGGCTCGGCAGGCAGCGGACGGCCGACGAGCGCCCGGAGGGTGTTGTACTCGGTGGCGTCGCCGACGAGCACGCCGCCGAGCAGCGTCTTGCCGTCGTCGGTGACCACGAGCTTCTTGTACGTCCCGGCGACCGCGTCGTTGACGGCGACTTCGAGAGCGCCTTCGGTCGCCGCGTGCGCGTCGCCGAAGGACGCCACGTCGACGCCCATCAGCTTCAGCTTCGTGGACGTGTCCGGCTCCGGGAACGTCCCGGAGCCGCCGGTCAGCTGCGCGGCGACGATCTCCGCCATCGCGTACCCGGGCGCCACGATGCCGTACACCTTGCCTTCGACCGCCGCGCACTCGCCGATGGCGTACACCGACGGGTCGCTGGTCCGGCAGGAGGAGTCCACGAGCACCCCGCCGCGCGGGCCGACTTCGAGGCCGGACTGCCGCGCGAGGTCGTCGCGCGGCCGGACACCCGCCGAGAACACGACCAGGTCGACGTCCAGCTCGGTGCCGTTGCCCAGCTTCGCCAGCAGGCGGCCGCGGTCGGCCTCGATGGCGTTGGTCGACGTTCCCGTGTGGACGGTGACGTCCAGCGCCGTGATCATCCTGCGCAGCATCGACCCGCCGCCCTCGTCGACCTGCAGCGGCATCAGCCGCGGCGCCATCTCGACGACGTGCGGGGAAAGACCCATGTCCCGCAACGCCTTCGCGGCCTCCAGGCCGAGCAGGCCACCGCCGATGACGACGGCCGCCCGCCGCCCCTTGCCCGGCTTGTGCGCCGCCTCCCGGATCGCGTCGAGGTCCTCGATGGTCCGGTAGACGAAGCAGCCGGGCAGGTCGTGTCCGGGCACCGGCGGCACGAACGGCCGCGAGCCGGTGGCCAGCACGAGCGCGTCGTAGGAAAGCGACTCCCCGGACGCGATCGTGACCGTCTTCGCTTCCCGGTCCACTTCGGTGACCAGCGCGCCGAGCCGGAGCTCGACGTGCGGGTCGTCCGCATAGTCCGAGCCGGGAAGGGCCAGCGAAGCCGGGTCCCAGCCGTCCACATAGGACGTCAGAGCCACCCGGTCGTACGCCGGGCGCAGCTCCTCGGCCAGCACGACGACGCGCCAGGTTCCTTCGGTGTCTTCCGCGCGCACCGCCTCCACGAGCCGATGGGCGACCATGCCGTGTCCGGCGACGACCAAGGTGGGCATCTCAGACCTCCGCTCCCGCGAGCGCCAGACCGCGCTCACTCGTGGGCTGTTCGGCGGGCTTCCGCAGGTAGACCGCCCAGGTGACGGCGAAGCAGAGCCCGTAGAAGATGAGGAATCCGACGAAGGCGGGCACGCCGCTCTTGGTGTCGGCGAACGACTGCCGGAAGGCGAGGTTGATCAACAAGCCGCCTTCGGCGCCGATCGCGCCGGCCAGGCCGATCAGCGCGCCGGAAAGGCGACGCGCCTTGAGCAGCTCGGCCGCCTCTTCGGCGCCGTTCGAGATGGCGATCTTCGCCTTGGCGCGGAAGATCGCCGGGATCATCTTGTACGTCGAACCGTTGCCGACGCCGGCGAGCACGAACAGCACGATGAACGCGACCGTGAACAGCGTCAGAGACTTCGACGTCGAGGCCAGGATCAGCACGACCGTCGCCAGCGCCATCCCGGTGAACGTGGCGAACGTGATCTTGCCGCCGCCGATCCGGTCGGACAGCCAGCCGCCCACCGGCCGCGAGAGCGAGCCGAGCAGCGGGCCGAGGAACGTCACCGCGGCCGCCTGCAGCGGGGTGCGGCCGAACTGGTTCTGCAGCACCAGGCCGAAGGCGAAGCTGTAGCCGATGAACGAGCCGAACGTGCCGATGTAAAGGAACGACATCACCCAGGTGTGCGGCTCCTTGACGACCTCGCGCATCGCCTTGGTGTCGCCCTTCATGCTGGCGAGGTTGTCCATGTAGAAGTACGCGAGCACGGCGGCGACCACGATCAGCGGGATGTAGATGTAGAGCACCAGCCGCGGCGCGGTCGCGCCGGCCGTGCCGATCACCAGCAACCCGACCAGCTGGATCGCCGCGACACCGAGGTTGCCACCGCCGGCGTTGAGGCCCAGCGCCCAGCCCTTGTGCTTTTCGGGGTAGAAGGCGTTGATGTTCGTCATCGACGACGCGAAGTTACCGCCGCCGACCCCGCCGAGGGCCGCGACCAGCAGGAACGTGCCGAGCGACGTGCCTGGGTGCAGCACGATCGCGGCCAGCGTGGCCGGGATCAGCAGGAGCACGGCCGACACGACCGTCCAGTTGCGGCCGCCGAACTTCGCGACGGCGAAGGTGTAGGGCAGCCGCATCAGGCCGCCGATCAGCGTCGGCGTCGAGACCAGCAGGAACTTGTCGGCGGGAGAGAAGCCGTAGTCCTTGCCCATGAACAGGACGATGACCGACCACAGGGTCCAGATAGAGAAGCCGATGTGCTCGGCGAAGACCGAGAACCACAGGTTGCGGCGGGCGACCTTCTTGCCCGTGGACTCCCAGAACTCCTCGTTCTCGGGTTCCCAGTGTTCGATCCAGTGCTTTCCTTGGTGGGCCACGGTGTTCTCCTTCGTGCGGCGGTTCGGGGTGGTCATTGCGCGGCGAGCCAGTTCGCGATGCCGCCGACGGTGTCGCTGCACCCGCCGCAGCCCGTCGTGGCTCGCGTGGCCCGCGCCAGTGCGGGAGTATCGGTGGCCCCGGCCTTCCAGGCCTCGATCAGCCGGCCCTTGGTGACGTTGTTGCAGCGGCAGATCACCGCCGCCGCCGGCAGGTCCGCCGGGCTGGCCGCCGGGGTGCTGCCGCTGGGCAGCGCCCGGCCGAGCAGGACGGCGAGCCGGTCTTCCGGCAGCAGCGTCCCGCGGTCGTGGAACTGGGTGATCGTCGCGGCCGCGTCGGGCAGGCCGAGCAGGATCGCCCCGGTGACGCGGTTTTCGCGGACGACGAGCTTGCCGTACCGGCCGCCCGTCGGGTCGTTGAACGTCAGCACCTCGACGTCGGCGTCCCCGGCTTGGAGCTGCGTCTCCCCCAGCGCGGCCAGGTCGATGCCGCGGGCCTTGAGCCGGGTGACCGCCGTGGTGCCGCGGTAGCGAGCGGCCGCGTTGGTGCCGGTGAGGACGTCGGCGAGCACCGACGCCTGCTCCCACGCCGGCTGGATCAGCCCGGCCGGGGCGCCGGGGTGGCGCGCGCAGTCACCGATGGCGTGGATGCGGCCGTCGCTGGTGCGGAGCACGTCGTCCACCAGGATGCCCATGTCGACGTCGAGGCCGGCTTCCGTGGCCAGGCGCGTCTCGGCGCGGACGCCGGCGGCGACCACGACCAGGTCGGCCGGGACGAGGCTGCCGTCGTCGAGCTTGAGGCCGTCACCGGGGAGGTAGCGGGCGGCGGTGGCGCCGAACTTGAACGTCACGCCCATGTCGGTGAGCTGGCGGGCCAGCACGTGCCCGGCGGCCGGGTCGAGCTGGCGTTCCATGACGTGCCCCAGCGGGTGCACGACCGTCACCTGGTTGCCGCGCCCGGCCAGGCCGCGGGCGGCTTCGAGGCCGAGCAGCCCGCCGCCGAGCACCGCGACCGGCGCGCCGAAGCGGGCGGCGTCGAGGATCTTGGCGCAGTCGTCGAGGCTGCGGAAGGCGACCACGCCTGGCCCGGCTTCGAGGCCTTCGACCGGCGGGATCCACGGGTTGGCGCCGGTGGCGAGCACGAGGGCGTCGTAGTCCAGCGTGGATCCGTCGCCGAGCTCGACGCAGCGCTTCTCGCGGTCGATGCGGGAGACGTCGACGCCGAGCCGCAGGTCGATGTTGTGGCGCGCGGCCCACTCGTCGTCGTGCAGGCGAACGCTCTCGGCGCTCATCCCGCCGGCGACGACGGCCGACAGCAGCACCCGGTTGTAGGCGGCGTGCTTCTCGGCGCCCAGCACGGTCAGCCGGACGCGTTCGGCGATCGGGTCGCGGCGGCGGATCTCGTCGGCCAGGCGGGCACCCGCCATGCCATACCCGACAATGACAACTTCTCGGGGACTCATGCGGCACCATCCACAGTAGACAGGGAAACGGCACACACCTTGAACTCCGGCATCCGGGAAACCGGGTCGAGCGCCGGATTGGTGAACAAGTTGGCGCGCTGCTCACCAGGGAAGTGGAACGGCAGAAAGACCAGATCGGGCTTGAGGCTTTGCACGAACCGAACCTTCGCGACGGTCTCGCCGCGCCGGGACCGGATCCTCGCCGGGTCACCTTCTTCGAGCCCGGCACGCTTCGCCGTGTCCGGGTGAACCTCGACGAACACCTCCGGCACGACGTCGTTGAGCTCGTCGATCAGCCGGGTCTGCGCGCCCGACTGGTAGTGCTGCAGCACGCGGCCGGTGGTGGCCTGCAGGGGGAACTCGTCGTCCGGCACCTCGGCCGGGCCGGTGTGCTCGACCGGCACGAACCGGGCGCGGCCGTCCGGGTGGGCGAAGGAGTCCAGGAACATCCGCGGGGTGCCGGGGTGGTCGTCGGCGGGCACCGGCCAGTGCAGGGCTTCGCCCGCGCGCAGCCGGTCGTAGCTGACGCCGGAGTAGTCGGCGATGCCGCCCTTCGACGCGACCCGCAGCTCTTCGAACACCGTTTCGGCGTCGGCCGGGAACCGCCCGGCCGGCTGGCCGAGCCGGTCGGCCAGGCCCGCCAGGACGTCCAGGTCGGACCGGACGCCGGGCGGCGGGTCCAGTGCCTTGCGGCGCAGCAGGACCCGGCCTTCGAGGTTGGTGAGCGTGCCGTGCTCCTCGGCCCACTGCGTGACCGGGAGGACGACGTCGGCCATGGCCGCGGTCTCCGACAGCACGAAGTCGGCGACGACCAGGAAGTCCAAGGCCCCCAGCCGGTCCTGGACGCGCTGCGAGCGCGGCGCCGAGACGACGACGTTGCTGCCGAACACCATCAGCGCCTTCGGCCCGCCGTCCTGGCCGAGCGCCTCCAGCAGCTCGGTGGCCGAGCGGCCGGGGCCGGGCAGGCTGTCCGGTTCCACGCCCCACACGCCGGCCACGTACTCGCGGGCGGCCGGGTCGTCGAGCTTGCGGTAGCCGGGCAGCTGGTCGGCCTTCTGGCCGTGCTCGCGCCCGCCCTGGCCGTTGCCCTGGCCGGTGAGGCAGCCGTAGCCGGAGCCCTTCCGGCCCGGCAGGCCGAGCGCGAGGGCGAGGTTGATCCAGGCGCCGACCGTCGCGGTGCCGGTGGCGTGCTGCTCGGTGCCGCGCGCGGTGAGGATGTAGGCGTTGCGGGCGGCGGCGAGCTTGGCGGCGGCGAGGCGCATGTCGGCGGCCGAGACGCCGGTGACGCGCTCGGCGCGCTCCGGCCACCACGACGCGGCGATCCGCCACATCTCCGCGAAGCCGCTCGTCCGGTCGTCCACATAGGACTGGTCGAGGTGGCCGTCGGCGACGACGGCGTGCAGGATGCCCAGCGCCAGCGCGAGGTCCGTGCCCGGCGCGGGCGCCAGGTGCAGGCTCGCCAGTTCGGCGGTCGGGGTGCGCCGCGGGTCGATGACGATCAGGTCGGTGCCGCGCAGGTGCTGGGTGAACGGCGGCATCGTCTCGGCCGGGTTCGCCCCGGCGAGCAGCACGACGTCGGCGCTCTTGAGGTCGGTGACGGGGAACGGCATCCCGCGGTCGGCGCCGAAGGCCTTGATCCCGGCGGCCGCGGCGGACGACATGCAGAACCGGCCGTTGTAGTCGATCTGCGAGGTGCCGAGCGCGACCCGGGCGAACTTGCCCAGCAGGTAGGCCTTCTCGTTGGTCAGCCCGCCGCCGCCGAAGATCGCCGTCGCGTCCGCACCGTGCGCGTCGCGGATTTCGAGGAGCTTGCGGGCGACGAGGTCGAGGGCGAAGTCCCAGCTGACCGGCTCGAGCGCGCCGTCCACCCGGATCATCGGGGTGGTCAGCCGCGACGACGAGGTGAGCAGGCTCCCGGACGTCCAGCCCTTCTGGCACAGGCCGCCGGCGTTCACCGGGAAGTCCCGCGGCGTCACGCGGGCGCCGTCGAGGCTCATTCCGCACTGCAACGCGCAGTACGGGCAGTGGGTGTCGACCTGCGGCACGGGGCACCTCCTCGGCGCTTCGGGGTTGCCCTGACGCTAAGGAGGCCGTGTTAACCGGATTCGACCGAATGTTTCAGGCAGTTGACATTACGGCGGAACACGCGACGCCCGGACGGTGAGATCCGCGTCCACGGAACGGGACTCCGGAGGTCAGCGAGGTCCGATCCGGACGTAACCCGCGAACTTGCGACGTCGGTCACAAACCGCCCGGGATGTCGTTCACGTCATGCGAGGGGTCAGCGGCCCATTGCCGTACTCGTCGTGAAGCCGCCGTTCGAACCACCACGGCGACGAGCTGAACGGGTCGGGCGACGTCCGGGCCGCGAACCGGCGATCGGCCTGGGACAGGAGGGCGCCGATCAGCGCCCGATCCCGCCGGGGCAGGTCGTTCAGCCTCCGGGCGAGATCGGCTCGGGCGCCGACCGGGTCGCAGCCGGAGCAGGGGCAGACCGGCCACGAAAGCCGGAAGGGCGGCCGGGTGGCGCGCTGCCAGCTCCAGAGCAGCCCGGAGACGGCACCGGGCCACAACCCGGCGTCCACTTCGGCGAAGGCGAGCTGCCGCGCGGCGCGGCGGGAGAGGTACGGGATCTTGGCCGGCGGCGGCCCCGCGACGTCGAGACGGCGGGTGCGGCGCAGGCTTCCGGGCCGCCTACGCGGCATGGCCCTTTCGGCAGATGATCACGAGACCATGATCCCGGCCGGGAGGCACCGCGTCAACGCCCTTAAAGGACGCCGGAGACTTCGCGCGCCGCGGCTCGCAAGCCGTCGAGCGAGGCCTGTGTGGACCTCGGGTTCAGGGCGTTGGCCGCCAGCCGGAACAGCACGGCGCGCAGCAGCAGTTGCGACCACTCCGGCAGGTGCGCCCAGCGTTCGAGCAGCTCACGGGTCGCGCCACCCCAGGCGAGCGCGTCGACCGCGACGATCGCCGCGCCGTACTCACCCGGCCGGTAGTACGGCACGAAGTCGACGAGGCCGGGGGCGGCGGCACCGTCGAACAGCAGCCCGGCCAGCAGCTCGCCGTGCGCCACCTGCGGGTGCAGCCGGATCGGGCGGCGGGCGCCGGCGAGGACCTCGAACCAGCGGCCGCCCTTGGTCTCGTCGAGCGGGACCTCGAGTTCTTCCCAGGCGATGCGGTCGGCGACCGCGTCGACGTCCTGCCGCGCGCCGAGGAAGTCCGGCCGGGGCAGGCCGGTGGTGGCCCGGTGCAGCCGCACCGCCGCCAGCACGGACTCGTCACCGCGGTGCTCGGGCGTGCCGGGGACGAACCTCGACGCCGTCCAGTCGCCGACGATCCAGCGGCCGTCGGTGGACCGGACCGGCTTCGCGACCCGCAGGCCCGGTTCGTCGACGTAGTCGAGCGCGCGGGCGGTCCACAGGGTCTTGGCCTTGTCGGCGACCGGCTTGAGCACGAGGTCGCCGCAGCGCCACGCCACCGAATCCGGCAGCGGTTCGCTCGCGTCCGGATCGCCGCCGAAGGCCGCGCAGACGCGGGCCGGCGGTCTTTCGAGGGTTGTCCGCACGAGTCGTGACGGTACCCGGCCGAGTGTTCCACAATGGCGAAGACGCGCTGGTCACACGGTTTGCGGATCCCGGCAAACGCCCCAATGTGGCGTTGGTTGCGTCCAACGCACCCAATGTGGCGTTCGGTGCGTTGGACGCACCGAACGCCACATTGGGGCGGATGGGCCCGCTGTCAGTAGGTCGGCAGGCTCGGGTCGATCTGCCGCGCCCAGGCGAGCACGCCGCCACCGAGGTGCGTCGCGTCCTTGAAGCCGGCCGCGTGCAGGGCCGCGAGGGCCTCCGCCGACCGCGCGCCCGACTTGCAGTGCAGCACGATCGGCTTGTCCTGCGGCAGCTCCGCCAGCGCCTCGCCGGAAAGGATCCGGTCCTTCGGGATCAGCGTCGCGCCCTTGATGTTGACGATCTCGTACTCGTGCGGCTCGCGGACGTCGATCAGCGCGAAGTTCTCGCCGCTGTCGAACTTGGCCTTGAGCTCCGGCGGGGTGATCGTGCTGCCCGACGCCGCGGAAGCCGCCTCGTCGGACACCACGCCGCAGAACGCCTCGTAGTCGATCAGCTCGGTGATCTTCGGGGTTTCCGGATCCTTGCGGATCTTCACCTCGCGGTACTTCATCTCCAGCGCGTCGTAGCTGATCAGGCGGCCGAGCAGCGGCTCGCCGATGCCGGTGATGAGCTTGATCGCCTCGGTCACCATGATCGAGCCGATGGACGCGCACAGCACGCCCAGCACGCCACCCTCGGCGCAGGAGGGAACCATGCCCGGGGGCGGCGGCTCCGGGTAGAGGTCGCGGTAGTTGAGGCCCTTGCCGTTCGGCGCGTCCTCCCAGAACACGCTGACCTGGCCCTCGAACCGGAAGATCGAGCCCCACACGTACGGCTTGCCCAGCAGCACCGCGGCGTCGTTCACGAGGTAGCGCGTCGCGAAGTTGTCGGTGCCGTCGACGATCAGGTCGTACTGCTCGAAGATCTCGAGCGCGTTCGACGAGTCCAGCCGGTCGGTGTGCAGGTGCACCTTGACCAGCGGGTTGATCTCGGCGATCGACTCCTGCGCGGACGCGGCCTTGAGCTTGCCGACGTCGGACTGCCCGTGGATGACCTGGCGCTGCAGGTTCGACTCGTCGACGACGTCGAAGTCGACGATGCCGAGCGTGCCGACGCCGGCCGCGGCCAGGTACAGCAGCGCGGGGCTGCCGAGGCCGCCGGCGCCGATGACCAGGACCTTCGCGTTCTTCAGCCGCTTCTGCCCGGCCACCCCGACGTCCGGGATGATCAGGTGACGGCTGTACCGGGCCACCTCGTCCTTGGTGAGCTCGGCAGCCGGCTCGACGAGCGGCGGCAGTGCTGACATCGGGTCCTCCATCTCGCGCGGATCGCGTCCATCCCACTATGCACAACGCACGCAGGCAAATAAGCCTTCCCAGGTCCAGATACTGGGACAGCGGCTACGGCGTGGGGTTGGGCCAGGAGTTGGTCACGCAGATGCGGCCGTCGCTGGGGACCTTGCCCCGGTCTCCGCCGGGGATGTTGTTGAGCTTCGCGACGTAGTCGTCGTTGACGCCGAAGGACTGCTGCATCATCACCGGCGCGGGCTGGCCGTTGCCGCCACAGCCGACGTGCTGGTTGCCCAGCGCGTGGCCGACTTCGTGGTTGATGGCGTACTGACGGTACCCGGTCATGTCGGCGCCGTACGCCTTCGCGCCGCGCACCCAGCGCGCGAGGTTGATCAGCACCCGGCCCATGCTCTTGCGGTAGCAGGACGCTTCGAACTTGATCTGGAACCCGCAGGCGTCCGCCCGGTGGGTCGTGTTGGGCGTGGTGAGGCTCACCCTGAACGACGGGTTCGGGAAGTTCGCGTCGACCCGCTGGAAGGCGACCTTGCCGTCCCACGTCCAGCTTTTGGGATCCGAGAGGGTCCCCTGGACCGCCGTCGCGAAGGCGTCGTCACCCGCGTAGCTCGCCGGGTCGATGCCGTCCTCGACCTCGACGGTGTACGTGTACAGCTTCCCGGTGCCGACCTTGGGCCCGGAGCCCGGGACGACGTGCCAATTGCCCGCGCCGGCTTCGGTGAACGGGGTGCCGTTGGGCAGGTCCGCGGTCGGCACGCCGAGGTCGACCGGGGTGGCGGGGTTCTCCGGGATGGCCTGCTCGCCGTTGCCGTCGATGGCGCCGCCGGAGCTGTCGCCGCCCGCCGAGTCGGCGGCGCCGGGCGTGGGCGCCTGCTCGGCGATCGGCTGGGCCGGGCTGTTGGCGGTGTTGACCACGACGAGCACGGTCAGCACCACGAGGATCGGCAGGGCGTAGACGCGCCAGCCGTAGGTCTTCATGAAGCGTCCGATGCCCGGCTTCGGCGGTTCCGGGGCCTTCTTCTCCCGCGGGGCCTCGACGTCCGGCTTCCAGGACGCGCTCAGCGGCTCCGCGCTGGTCCGCCGTCCGCCGGGGCGGTACCGGTCTTCGCTGACGCGCTGGGCCGGCGCTTTCGACGGGCGGTACTGCCCGGTGCGCGGGGACTCCTCGGGCTCCTGGGCGCCGTGCGATGCGCGGCGGGGCGGCGCGCGGTGGGGCGCCCGGCGATCTTCGCCTCGCGCGTCCTGCTTCACCCGGTCCACTGCACCAGGGTGCCACAGCGCCGGGGGGCCGCTCTCGGCGACTGGCGGATCATGCGGCGATTCGTGGTCACCCGATCGGCCTACCAGGTACCGCTTTCGACGTGTTCCCACATGCCGAGGACGGCCTTCGCGACGACGACCGGGCGCTCCATCTGCGCCGTGTGGCCGGTGCGTGGGAGCACGAGGAGCCGGGCGTTCGGCAGCGCCCGCGCGGTGCGCACGGCGCGGCGCACGGAGATGACGCGGTCGTCGCGGCCCCAGACGACCAAGGTGGGTGCCCGCACCCGCGGCGCGGCGGCCCACAGCGACGCCTTCCCCAGCGTCGACCACGCCCGGAAGATGGCGAACGTGCTGCGCGCCAGCGCGGGCGTGGCCCAGTCGAACCCGGCGCGGGCGCCGTGTTCCTCGGTCAGCTCGTCGAGCCGGCTCTCCGGGAACCTCGACGGGTCCGCGAAGCACAGCTTGATGACCTGCGCGGCGCGTTCCCGCGGTCCGAGCGCGGCCAGCTGCGCCCGCACCCGCGCGCCGACCAGCGGCAGGTAGGCCAGCGCCATCCGCGGGTCCGACAGCCGCCGCGGGTCGAGCCGCCGGTCGGGCATCGCCGGCGAGATCAGCGTCAGCGTCTTCACCAGCTCCGGCCGCCGCGCGGCGACGAGCAGCGCGATCGCCCCGCCCATGGAGTTGCCGAGCAGGTGCACCGGCGCGCCGGTCGCTGCGCCTGGGGCCCCCGAAAAGCCGTGCTCGATGTGCCGCGCGACGACCTCGGCGTGGGCCTGGAGGCTGAAGTCGAAACCCTCTTCGGGCTCCGAGTAGCCGAAGCCGGGCAGGTCGGGCGCGCTGCCGCCGGCGACCGGGGCGAGCAGCGCGGCCAGGTCCGTCCAGTTCGTCGACGAGCCGCCGAGGCCGTGCAGGTAGACCGCCGGTGCGCCGTCCGGGCCCGGCGTGCGGCGGACGTGGAGCCGGGCGGTGCCGACCTCCTCGAAGGTCGCCGGCCACGGCGGCGGAACCGGGTCGAGCGACGGCAGTCGCCGGGTCGAAAGCGGCACGTGCGTCAGCGGCGGCCGCGTGGTCACGGGGGTGTTCACGGATCAAGGATGCCCGACAGTTGGCAAGGCATGCGTACCGGCGAGTAATCTTCAGGACGACTTCACGCGGTGGCGAACCCCGCCCGTCGAAGGCGAAGACGGGAGGAAGGCATGACGGAGATGACGCGGCTGCAGCAACGTGGGGTGCGGCTGCCCCGGACCGAGCGCCGGGCCCAGCTCCTCGCCGCGGCGCAGCGGGTCTTCGCCGAGAACGGCTACCACGCCGCCGCGATGGACGAGATCGCCGAGGTGGCCGGCGTCAGCAAGCCGGTGCTCTACCAGCACTTCCCCGGCAAGCTCGACCTGTACATCGCGCTGCTCGAAAGCCACGTCGACGAGCTGGTCAAGCGCGTGCAGAACGCGCTGGACTCGACGACGGAGAACAAGCAGCGCGTCCCGGCGACGGTCGGCGCGTTCTTCGACTTCGTCAGCGAGGACGCCGGCGCGTTCCGGATGGTCTTCGAGTCCGACCTGCGCGGCGAGCAGGCGGTCCAGGACGCGGTCGACCGCGCGACGTCGGCGAGCGTGGACGCGATCACGGAGACGATCACGGCGGACGCGGGCCTCGACGAGGACAAGGCCCGGCTGCTGGCGGTCGGGCTGGTCGGGATGAGCCAGGTCAGCGCCCGGTTCTGGCTGCAGCACCACCAGTCGATGAGCCGCGAGGAAGCGGTGGCCCTGACGGCGAACCTGGCCTGGCGAGGCATCGGCGGCGGCTTCCCGCTCAAGGACGCCTGACCCGGACAGCCCGACCAGGCCAGACTTCAGCAGGCGGGCCGCCGTGTGTAACCTGAGGTAACGGTTACCTCTGGTAGCATGACCTCCCGTGATCGAACGTGTCAAGCGCACCAAGCAGGCCGGCAAGCACTCGTCGCGCGACGAGGAGGCCACCGGTGACGCCCGCCGCGACCGCTGGCGCAAGCACCGGATCGCGCGGCGCAAGGAGTTCGTCGAGGCCGCGCTGCGCGCGCTGGACACGCACGGCCCCGACCTCGGCATGGAGGACGTCGCCGCGGAGGCCGGCGTCACGAAGCCGGTGCTGTACCGGCACTTCGACGACAAGGCCGACCTCTACGTGGCGCTCGGCCAGCGCGGCACGGAGATCCTTTTCGAGCGGCTGATCCCGGCGATCAACGCCGAGCTGGCGCCGGTGCCGCGGATCCGGATGGCGCTCGACGCGTTCTTCACGGTGATCGAGGAGCACCCGAACCTGTACCGGCTGCTCGCGCACGGGCGGCCGGAGAAGCCGGTGTCGTCCGACGTCGTGGCGGAGGACAAGGAGCTGATCGCGTCGGCGCTGACCGCGCTGCTCGGCGACTACATGCGGATGTTCAACATGGACTCCGGCGCGGCCGAGCCGTGGGCGCACGGCATCGTCGGCATGGTCCAGAACACCGGCGAATGGTGGCTGGACCGCCGCTCGATGAGCCGCGACGCCGTCGTCGAGTACCTGACGCAGATCATCTGGGCGGCCATCGATGGGCTGAGCAGGCAGCACGGCGTGGTCGTCGACCCGAACCTGCCCCTGGAAGCCAACAAGGTGGTCCAGCTGGGCCGCAGCGTCCCGGCTCCGGTCAAGGAGACGTCATGAGCGAGCACGGCGAAGACGGCTACAGCGGCGAAGCGACCCTGGTGGTCGACGGCGTTTCCCTGACGGCGGCGGTCGAGCTGCGCGGCTGTTTCCAGCCGATCGACGGCTACTACCACTGGTACGGCCGGGTGGCGGTGCACGAGGAGCTGACCCGCCTGGCGGGCGGCAAGAAGAAGCCGGTGTCGATCCGGGTCGGCGCCCACTCGGCGACCGGGGAACTTTCCGACCCGGACCCGTGGGGCCGCTACCGCGTCACGGGCACGAGCAAGCCGCCATTCCAGGTCTCGACGACCCTCGATCAACTCAACGCCTGAAAGCCGTGAATGGCCCATTGAGGGACTTGAAGTCCCTCAATGGGCCATTCACGGACCTGGGCTACAGCTCAGTCGCCGACGCCGAAGCCGACCTTCCGGACGTCGGACGGCGCGATCTCGACGTACGCGATGCGGTCCGAGGGGACGATGTACTTGCGCCCCTTCTCGTCGTTGATGCGGAAGAGCCCGTCGCCGGCCGTCAGGGCCTCGGCGACCAGCTTCTCCACCTCTTCGGGAGACTGGCCACTGGACACCACCAGCTCGCGCGGGGTGTCCTTGATGCCGATCTTGACCTCCACGTGGGACCTCCGCTGGAAATTCGAAAGGGATGTGCTCGGCAAGGCTAACCGAACCGGGTCGTTGCGGTGCCGCATGTCCGCGCCCGGCCACTTCGTCGTGTCCTGGTACTCCATTGGGATCAGCCCAGGCCGAGCGCCTGCATGCGCTTCGTGTGCCCCTGTTGCAACCGCCGGAACAGCGCCGCAATTCCGGAGAGGTCGCCCGAACCGCTGATGATGAGCTCGGCCAGCCCGTCGCGCTCGGCGACGACGTACTGGGCCTGGGTCAGCGCCTCGCCCAGCAGGCGGCGCCCCCAGAGGGCGAGCTTGTCGCGGGTCTTGGGGTCGGCCTCGATGCCGGCCGCCACCTCGCGTTCGGCGAAGGCGGAGTGGCCGGTGTCGGCGAGCACGGTGAGCACGAGGTCCTTGGTCTCGGGGTCGAGCCAGCTGGCGATTTCCCGGTAGAGGTCGGCGGCCAGCCCGTCGCCGACGTAGGCCTTGACCAGCGACTCCAGCCACGACTTCGGCGGGGTCGAATCGTGCCAGTCGTCGATGTGGTTCACGAACGGCGCCATCGCGTCTTCGATCTTGACGCCGTGCGCGGCCAGGTGCTCCGACAGCAGGCCGTAGTGACCGATCTCGGCGGCCGCCATGGTCGCCAGCGCGGCGCGCCCGGCCAAGGTGGGCGCGCTGCGCGCGTCTTCCGCCAGCCGGTCGAAGGCGGACAGTTCGAGATAGGCGATCACACCCAGAAGGTCGACTACGCCTTCGCTGATCTCTTTCGGCTCGGTCACGGCGGCCAGGGTATCGCCGAAGCGCCGGGGCGTGTCGGGACGAGACCGATCACACTGGCTCCGGCGCGGCGGGTACTGTCGAAAAACTGCTGACCAGGTACACTGGCGACCGATATCAAGCTTCCGTACGCCATACCGGCGTCGGGAACAGGCAGGCCAGGAGGCCCGCCGACGTACTGCAATGTGCGTGCACGCCTCTTCCGGCATTCCCGGGACGGACCGGTTCCGCGCTTTTGGATCAGCGCCAGGGACCAGGGTTTACTTCCGGTCGAGTGTCGAACGGGACCCAGGGTTGTGCGCGCTGGTCACGAGAGAGGCGATCACCCTGACCGCAGAAATTCCCACAACCGAACAGTCCCCCGCCGTCGCGCTGGAGCACAGCGAGACCGGCCCGGCCGCGCTCGACACGTCGCACCCGCTGCAGGCGGGCGTCGAGGTCGAGCCCGAAGCCCCGACTTTCGCGTCCTTCGGCGTCAAGCCGGAGATCGTCAAGGCACTCGGCGAAGCCGGCATCGAGCGGACCTTCGCGATCCAGGAGCTCACGCTGCCGCTCGCGATGGCCGGCGACGACCTCATCGGCCAGGCCCGCACCGGCATGGGCAAGACGCTGGGCTTCGGCGTCCCGCTGCTGCACCGCGTCGAGGTGCCGGGCGACGGCACCCCGCAGGTGCTCGTCGTGGTGCCGACCCGCGAGCTGTGCATCCAGGTCGCCAACGACCTCAAGGGCGCCGGCAAGCACCTCGGCATCCGCACGCTGGCCATCTACGGCGGCCGCCCGTACGAGCCGCAGATCGCGGCCCTGCGCAAGGGCATCGACGTCGTGATCGGCACCCCCGGCCGCCTGCTCGACCTCGCGGAGCAGAAGCACCTCGTGCTCGGCAAGGTCCGCGGCCTGGTGCTCGACGAGGCCGACGAGATGCTCGACCTGGGCTTCCTGCCCGACATCGAGCGCATCCTGCGGATGGTGCCGGACAAGCGCCAGACGATGCTGTTCTCGGCCACCATGCCGGGGCCGATCATCACGCTGGCCCGCACGTTCCTGAACCAGCCGACGCACATCCGCGCCGAAGAGAACGACGCGAGCGCGATCCACGAGCGCACCACCCAGTTCGTCTACCGGGCGCACTCGATGGACAAGCCCGAGGTGATCGCCCGCGTGCTGCAGGCCGCCGACCGCGGCCTGACGATGATCTTCAGCCGCACCAAGCGCACCGCCCAGAAAGTGGCCGACGAGCTGGTCGAGCGCGGCTTCGCCGCCGCGGCCGTGCACGGCGACCTGGGCCAGGGCGCGCGCGAGCAGGCGCTGCGCGCGTTCCGCTCCGGCAAGGTCGACGTCCTGGTCGCGACCGACGTCGCGGCCCGCGGCATCGACATCGACGACGTCACGCACGTGATCAACTACCAGTGCCCGGACGACGAGAAGACCTACGTCCACCGCATCGGCCGCACCGGCCGCGCGGGCCGCACCGGAGTCGCGGTCACTCTCGTCGACTGGGACGAGATGCCGCGCTGGAAGCTGATCTCGGACACCCTCGGCCTCGACAAGCCGGAGCCGGTGGAGACGTACTCGTCGTCGCCGCACCTGTACGCCGACCTGGGCATCCCGGAGGGCACGAAGGGCCGGCTGCCGCTGGCCAACCGCACCCGGGCCGGCCTGGCCGCCGAGGAGGAAGAGGACCTGGGCGGCAAGCGCCGTGGCCCGCGTGGCCGCGCCAAGGCCGACGAGTCGCCGGCCGCCGAGGAGGCGCCGCGCAAGCGGGCCCGCTCCCCGCGCAAGCGCACCCGCGGTGCCGCGCGGTCGGCCGAGGGGACCGAGACCGCGGACAACGCCGCAGCCTCGGAACCCGGTGAAGCCGCCGCCGCGTCAGCAGCGCCTTCGGAGGGACGCACCCGGACGCGCCGCCGCACCGGCGGCACCGCCCCGGAGGCGACCGGCCCGGCCACCGAGAAGGAGGCCGGCGACAACGCCGAGCGGCCGGCTCGTCGGCGCCGCCGTCGCCGTCCGGCCGCGACTTCTGATACACCTGCGTCGGCAGACTGAGGCTGAGTAGCGGGGGTCCGGGTACGTGAGTGACGTCGAGAAGGCGGCCGAAGGCGCGCCTGAAGAAGAACCGGCGGAAGTCACCGAGACCCCCGACTACGGCTCCGAAGACGTCCTCGAAGACGTCGAGACCACTCCGGCCGCAACGCGGGTCAAGGCGCGCCGGTCACCTTGGAACCGCCCGCGGGACCGGGTGCTCGCCGCGCTGATCGCGGTCGGCGTCGTGGCCGTCGCGCTGGTCGTCGGCGTGACGAGCGACAGCGCGGCCACCGACCGGACCGAGGCGGCTCCTCCCCCGCCCCTGCCCGCGGCACCGGACAAGGTGCCGGGATCGCTGGCCGAACTGTGGAGCGCCCGCAGCGGCGCGACGCCGGTCCCGGTGGCGGCGGGCGACGCGGTGGCCACCGCGGACGGCGGCGAGGTCGCCGGCCGCGACCCGCTGACCGGCCAGATCCGCTGGCACTACACGCGTGACCTGCCGTTGTGCACGGTGAACGAGACGTGGGGGCGACTCAACGCGGTCTACCACAAAAGCCGGAACTGCAGCGAGGTCACGCAGCTCGACCCCGGCACCGGGCGGATCACCGCCCAGCGCAACGGCAACGCCGAGCTGGGCACGCAGCTGGTCAGCGACGGCTCGCACGTGACCGCGACGGGCAAGAAGCTCCTCGACACCTGGCGCGACGACCTGGTGAAGAGCGCCGAGTACGGCCAGGTCCCGGCGCTGGTCAACGCGGGCAAGCAGCCCCGCACCGGCTGCACGTACGGCACGGTCGCGGCGGGGTCGGGCAAGGTCGGCGTGATCGAGCGGTGCCCGGGCGACCCGGCCGACCGCCTGACGGTGTACAAGGCGACGCCGGAGAAGGACGAAGAACCCCAGGTTTCGTTCAGCAGCGTCCTGGCGGGCAAGCGCGCCCGCGTGATCGCGATGTCCGGCGAGCTGACGGCAGTGGTGCTGCCGGACCAGAAGCTCCTGGTGACCTACAACGGCGACGGCACCCAGCGCGCGGCGTACCCGCTGGACGTCCCGCCCGCCGATCTGGCCCAGGACCCCGCGGCCGGCGTCGAGGCGACGACCCAGACGGCGCAGAACGTGTACTGGTTCAGCGGTTCGAAGACGGTGGCCCTGTCCCGCGACGACCTTTCGCCGCGCTGGACCCTGGGCAGCGCGATGGGCCCGGGCATCACGTTCGCGCAGCAGCTGGTGGTCCCGATCAAGGGCGGCCTGGCGGTGCTGAACGAAAACGACGGCTCGACGATCCGCACGGTCGGCGTGGACCGCCGGGGCTATCCGGGCGTCGTCCGCTTGGGCTCGGCGGGCCCGGTGCTGCTCGAACAGCGCGGAGACACGCTGACGGCCCTGAAGTAGCGCTCACGGCCGTGATGCCCCGCCAATCACGCGAGATGCGGTTCTAGCGCGCTCGAAAGGACTTCTCGCGCGTCCGGAGAGGCTTCTCGCCGGTTGTCAGGTGAGCCAGAAGAGGGTCAGCGCGGAGACGGTGAACAGCGCCACGGCCACCCCGCCCCCGACGGCCGCGACTCCGTTGCGGCGGTCGGCGACGCGTTGCGCCAGCAGGGCCAGCACCGCCGCGACCGGGTGACCGATCAACAGCACCGGGCCGGGTCCCGGCACGCCCGTGTACAGGCAGACGCCCGCGACCACGAGGACGCCGATCGCGAGGACCACCAGACCAGCCGCCAGCGAGCCGGTGAAGCCACGCCACCAGCGTCCGCTCTGCTTCGCCGGCTCGGCCTCGTGCTCCGGCGGGTCGTCGGGCCGCGCGGCAGCCGGTTCGATCCGCTCGGGCTCGACCCGCTCCTGGGGAACGGTTTGCGCCTCAGCCGCGCCGCGCGAAGCAGCCCCAGCCGGTTCGGCCTGCTCAGGCTCAACACGCTCCCCTGGCCCGGTTCGCGCCTCGGCCGCGCCGGGGTTGGCGACCCCCGCCGACTCGACCCGTTCCTGCGGCGCAGTCTCGGCTTCGGGCGCTCCCGCGGGCAGCGGGACAGTCGCCAGTTCGTCGGTGTCCGGTGAGGCCACGTTCCCTCCTGTTCAGGGCGCGAGCAGGTCCCATGGCTGCGCCTGCGGCGCCGCTTCCTGGCCCGCCGCGCAGCTCGGCCTGAAGTCGCACCAGGCGCAACGCCGGTCCGGGCGGGCCGGGAACAGCACGTCCGCGTCGCCGCCCGCGTCCAGGGTATCCGTGGCCAGCCTGAGGTCCCCGGCGGTCTCCTCCGCGCGCTGCAGGTGCCGGCGCAGGCTCTCCGGCGTGTGCTCGGCCGCCGCGATCGTGCCGCTCGGCAGGTGATGCAGCTCGACCGTGGTGCACGGCATCCGCAACGTCCGCGCCGAAGCCACCGCGTACAGCGCGAGCGCTTGCGACGCGCGGGCCTCGTACTCGTCGGGCGGGCGCCGCCCCGTCTTGTAGTCGACGACCACCAGCTCGCCGTCGCGGGCGTCGATCCGGTCCGTGCGGCCCTCGATGATCATCGAGGGCCGTTCGCCCGGCGTCGGACTGACCGGCGCCGACACCCACCGCTCCAGCCCGACCGGGTCGTGGCTGACGTCGTTGTCCTCGACGTACTCCGCCACCCAGCCCTTGGCCCGCGCCCGGTACCGCGCCGCCTGGTCGGTGTCCTCGAAGCCCGCGTCCTTCCAGTGCTCGGCGACGAGCGCGACCGCCCGCTGCGGCACCCGCTTGAGCACCGGCAGGTCGAACAGCGCGCGCAGCGCGTTGTGAACCACCGCGCCGAGGGTGCTGTGCGCCCACGGCCCGGTGCGCTGCGGTGTCGGCCGTTCGAGGTACGCGAGCCGGTACCGGCGCGGGCAGTCGTCGAAGGTCGCCAGCCGCGCCGGGGACACCTTCGTGAGCCGCACCGGTTGCGCGACGCCGAAATCGAAGCCCATCTGCTCCTTCACGAGTCCCCACGCTACGCACCACCACCGACACTTTCCGCGCCGGACCCGGAACGCCGTGAATGTCGCATTGAGGGACTTGAAGTCCCTCAATGCGACATTCACGGACTTGGCCTACCGCACCACCAGCACCGTGTGCGTGCCGCCGGAGACAGTCAAGGAGCCGCTCCGGACCGCGTGGCCGTCGAGCAGCACCAGCCGCCCGGCCGGCACGACCAGCGAACCGGACGTCCCGCGCGGCGCCGTCACCGTCAGCGAGAAGACCGGGCCCTGCTGGGACCACGAAGCCGACAACGCGCCCTTCGGCGTCGGCACCGCTCCGCGCGCCCACGCGATCTGGCCCGGCTGCGGCGAAACCTTCCACGTCGCGAAGCCGGGCGACGTCGGCGAGACGCCCAGCAGCTCGTTCGTCAGCACCGGCACGACACCGGTCGACCAGCCGTGCGCGGCCGACGTGTAGCCCTGCTCGTAGTGCGAACCACCCGCGCCGATGCCTTCCCACGCCGTGATCCCCGGGTCGTGCGTGGCCATCCAGCCGTACATCCGCTTGATCTGGTCGATCGCGGACGCCGGCTGCCCGGTCCGGAACCGCGCCTGAAGCTCCGGGAACGACGTGAACGCGTACACGCGCTTGGTGCCGTCGGAGACGAGAGTGTCGTTGTCCATGAACGGGTTCCCGTACGGCAACGCCCCGGCCGCGAGCCGGGCCAGCGCGGAAGAGGCCTGCGACGGCGAAGCGATACCCGCCATGATCGCCTGGCTGTTGCCGTCCTGGCCGTGGCGCACCGCGCCCGTCGCCGAGTCGAGGTACGCCCCCGCCGCCGGGTCCCACAGGTACCGGTTCACCGCCGCGGAGACGTCCGAAGCGCGCGAAAGCCACCGGTCCGCGTCGCCCGCGTGCCCCGTCGCGCGCGCCAGGCCCGCCGCCCCTTGCAGAGCCCGGACGTACAGCGCGTTGTAGTACGTCACTTCACCTGTACGCGGCAGGAACGCGTAGTCGCCGTAGCCGCCTGTGCCGTTGAGCCCCTTCGCCAGCAGCCCGCGCGAATCGGTGACCGACGGGTACCACGAGTCAAGCGTCTTCACGAGGTGCGAGAAGTACGAAGCCGCGTACGCGGTGTCGCCCGTGTAGAGGACGTAGTCCCAGCTTGACGTCACCCACCAGAGCGGATAGTCGAAGAGCGGCAACGTGTAGCCGTTGATCGACGCCGGCGGGATCCAGCCGTCCGCGCGCTGGTGGTCGGCCAGGTCGGCGAGGACGTTCCGCGCCGCCGTCCCGTCCTGGTGCGTCAGATACTGGGTCAGCCCGGACACGGCGACGTCGCCGACGTACGGGTCCCGGTCGCGTTTCGCTCCGTCGTGCAGCACCAGCTTCCCGTCCAGTGAAGGCGAGAACGCGCCCCGGGGGTCCACATCGGACTCCCGGAAGGTGTCCATGCCCAGCTCGTTGGTGTACGACGCGGCGTACCAGTACCGGTTGAGCTGCTCGTCCGACGACTCGAACCAGCCGCGGTAGCTGCTCGGCGTGCCGAGGAACGGCGTGAAGTCGAGCGAGACACCGCTGACGCGCACCTCGCCGGAGGGCTGGGCAAGCGGCGCGTCCGACGCCAGCGCGTCGAGGCTGATCCGCAGGTAGCGGAAGCCGTGCAGGCCGTCCGCGCACACCTGCGTGCCGCTCTGGCAGCCCTTCCGGTCCCGCCAGACGGTCGGCGTCGCGGGCACGGCGAACTGGTCGCTCCCCGGCCCGCCGGCGAAGTCCGAGCGGGTGAAGTCGGAGCGTTCGCCCAGGTACTGCTGGGTCTCCGAGAACGACAGCCGGACGCCCGGCCGGTTCGCCGACGCACCCGCGAAGGCGATCCTCGGATATCCGGCGACGACCTTGCCGAAGTCCACCACCGCGACCGGCACCGGCGGGTCGGCGACCAGGCCGGGCCAGACCTCGTTGACGCGGCTGAACTCGCCCGAGGGCGTGTTCTGCGCCTTCGTGACGGTGATCCGGACCTGCGCGGCCGTCACCGGTCGGTCGAACGTCACCGCGCGCTGGACAGCGGTGTTGCCGCTGACGGTCGCCGCCACCCGCCACGCGCCCGCGTCCGGCACCTCGACCGTGAAGTCCTGCGGCACACCGTCCACACTGGACAGAACGGTGACGCCGGGGAGCGCGACCGGCGTGGCCGAGGTGACGGTCAGGACGTCCGGGTAGGCGCCGATCGTGTCGTCGTTCCAGAAGGTGCCCGGGTCGCCGTCGACGGCGTTCCCGGGCTCGTACGTCCGCGGCTGGCCGTTGCCGCCGTTGTTGGGCGCGTGGAACGACGACGCGACCGCCGTCGTCCCGGCGGGCCAGGCCGGCTTCGGCGGCGGCGCCTGCCGGTTGAACGTCGCGACACCCCGGCCGAGCAGGCCGTCCGGGTTCGTGACGTCGCCGCTGGTGGACAGCACGCGCACCGGCCGGACGTCCCGGCTCGGCGGCGCGACGACGTATTTCTGCCAGCCCGGCCCGGGCACGGCGGACGCGACGGGCGCCGCGGCCACCCCGCTCGCCACCAGGACCGTCACCGGCAGGATTGCTCTGAGCCACTTCATCGAGGCCTCCGAGGAGAACAAACTTGAATCGTTTCAACGACTGAGTTGAGATTCAGGCTGCGGGAGCGGTGCCAACGATGTCAACGCACCGGGCTCATCCTGTCGGGCAGGACAACCCGGGTGGCGGGTCAGCTGCCGCCGGCGATGAACCCGCGCACGGAGTTCGCGACCAGCTCGACGGCGATGGCCGCGAGCAGCAGGCCGGCCACCTTGGCCAGCAGCGTGATGCCGCTTTCCTTGATCAGCCGGATGACGAGCCCGGAGTAGCGCATGCAGAGGTAGATCACGAGGTGGGTCGTGACGATCGCCAGCGCCAGGGCGATGTACGCGCCGATGTGCCCGTCGGCCTGGCGGACGAACACGATGGTGGCGGCGATCGCGCCGGGCCCGGCCAGCAGCGGCGTGCCGAGCGGCACGAGCGCGACGTTGACGTCCTCCGCGGCCGCCTCGGTCTCGTGGCCGTTGCTCGTGAGCAGCTGCAGCGCGATCAACAGGAGCAGCAGCCCGCCCGCGCCCTGCAGCGCGGGGATGCCGATGCCGAGGTAGGCCAGGATCGCCTGGCCGGCGACCGCGAACAGGCTGATGACCAGCAGCGACACCAGGACGGCCTGCCGGGCGGCGCGCGCCCGGGTCGCCACCGGCTTGCGGCCGACGAGGCTCAGGAACACCGGCACGGTGCCGGGCGGGTCCATGATGACGATCAAGGTGATCGTCGCGCTCATGAAGAGCTTCGCGTCGAAGACGTCGGCGATCGCCATCTCAGCCCTTCACGACCTGGAACCCGGTCGCGCGCGCCACCAGCTCTTCCAGCTGGCCGGGGTCGGTGGTGCACTCGCCGAGCGCGATCGTCTTGTTCGTGCCGTGGTAGTCGCTGGACCCGGTGACGAGCAGGCCGAGTTCGCCGGCGAGTTCGCGGGTGCGGGCCCGCGTCGGCGCGTCGTGGTTCGGGTGGTCGGCCTCGACGCCGGTGAGCCCGCGCGCGGCCAGGCCGGCGAGGGTGTCCTCGCTGATCGTGGCGCCGCGGCTGAAGGCGAAGGGGTGCGCGACGACCGTGACGCCACCGGCCGCGGCGATCATGTCGATGGCTTCCTCGACGGGCGTGTCGCGGCGGGCGACGTAGTAGCCGCGGCGCGGGCTGAGGTAGTCGGCGAAGGCCTCGTCGACGGACTTGACCAGCCCGGCCCGGACCAGCGCCTGGGCCAGGTGCGGACGGCCCGGCGGGGAGTCCTCGGGCAGCAGGCCGAAGATCTCGTCGATGTCGACGGGGAGGCCGTCGGCGGCCATCCGCTCAGCCATCCGGCGCAGCCGCGTGCGGCGCTCGAGCCGCAGCCGGGTCTGCTCGACGACGATGGCCTCGGCCGTCGGATCGAAGAGGTAGGCAAGCAGGTGGACGCTGATCTGGCGGCCGGTCACGGGGTCGATCGACACCGTGGAGAGCTCGGCGCCGGGGACCAGGGTCAGCCCGGGCGGCACCGCTTCGGTGGCGGGCGCCCAGCCGGCGGTGGTGTCGTGGTCGGTGATCGCGACGACGTCGAGCCCGGCTTTCGCGGCCGCGGCGACGAGCCCGGCCGGCGTGTCGGTGCCGTCGGAGGCGGTGGAATGGGCGTGCAGGTCGATGCGCATCGTGTCCATTGTCGACGATGCGGTGCGTCACAGTGCGGCCGGGACTCCCCCGGCGCGCTTCACCCGACCGGCTTCTTGCCGCGGGCGGCCCGCTGGGCCTTGATCATCGAGAAGCGCTCGGCTTGCTTCTGCTTGTCGCCGAAGACGAGCTCCGAGATCGTGTCGTAGAACTCTTCGGGCCGCGGCAGGTAGTCGATCCGGTTCAGCGCCTGGATCTGACCGGCGGACTCGACCACCATCGTGCCGTAGCCCATCATGCGGCCGGTGGCGGTGCGCACGTAGCTGAGGTCGGTGACCTTGCTGATCGGCATCATCAGCACCTTGGTCGTGAACACGCCGGTGGTCATCACGAACCGCTTGTCGGTGACCACCAGGCGCTCGACCCACCACTCCATCACCACGTAGGCGAACCGCAGGACGACGAGCAGCGCCACGTACCAGAGGATGTTCTGGCCGATGTACAGCGCCGGTGGCAGCAGGTAGGACACCAGGACGCAGACGGCCAGCAGTGCGGCCGCCTCGAAGGTGTCCCACAGCAGCACCGCCCAGTGGCGGCGGATCCGGATGACCCGCCGCTCGGTGTCGAGGAGGTACTCGTCGGGATCGCGTGGCGCGAACATGGTCTCGAGGGTAGCCCCCGATCAGCCCTTGAAGACGTTGCTGACGAAGGTGATCACCGATTCGGCCGAGTCGCGAAGGAAGTCGATGATGTTGCCGACGAGGCCAGCGGCCTGCCCCGGCTGGGCAATGACGAAGAACAGCACCAACGCGATACCAGCGAGGCCCGCAATCTTCTTCACGTTCACCGCGATCAAATCCCTCTCTTACGGTGACACCGGACAACAGCTAAACCTACGTTTTACGTTGTACCGCACTGGGCAGGCACAGGGGAGGAAAGTCCCGCGCTTGGGTCAGCACGCGTCCGAAGTGTACCGTATGGCTACTCTCCGTGTACAGAACATCGGTTTTCAGCTTGGTTACATCTATCCTTCGGGACATGGAGGGCCTCACCAGCACCACGATCCGCTGTGTCGGTGGCATCGCGTTCGACGACGACGGCCGCCTGCTGCTCATCCGGCGGGCGAACAACCCCGGATCGGGGCAGTGGTCCCTGCCCGGAGGCCGCGTCGAACCAGGCGAATCAGACGAAACGGCCGTGATCAGGGAGTTGCGCGAGGAAACCGGGCTGGACGTGATTCCGGGCACATGGATCGGCACCGTGACGCGCGGGCCGTTCGAGATCCACGACTACGCCTGCGAGATCACGGGCGGAATTCTCACGGCGGGTGACGACGCCACGGAGGCCCGTTGGTCCGATGCGGCGGACCTGTCCGCCCTGGAGGCGGCCGGGGAGCTGGTGGATCTCCTGTACGTCACGCTCCGCGACTGGAACGCCCTCCCCCGGGCCTGAGCCCCGCCCCAGAGCAGCCCCCACCCTCACCGGGGGGCGGCCCCGCTTCCAGCGTATCGGGGAGGTCCGACGAAAGGCCGGGAAAGCCGCTGCCCGCGCCCGGTTGTCCACATCACGGCCGCGCTGTGGACAACCAACTCAGAGCGGCAGCCAGGTCATCCGCTGACCGTGTGGGGCCGTCCGCGCCAAGGCGTGTGCCTCGGGCTTCCCGCCCTCCCACCGGACCACGCCCAGCGTCGCCAAGCCGTCCTCGGCGCCGGCCAGGTCCGGCCGGTCCGGCAGGACGACCTCGAGCCCGGCGCCGTAGAACTCCTCCGAAACCCACCACAGCGGCCGGGAGGCCGCCAGCTCGGCCAGGGCCGAGACGAAAGCCGCCCGCTTCTCCGCCGTGAAGTACGCCAGGACGTGGCTGGTCAGCACCACCAGCGGCCCCTCCAGGGAAGCCGCCGCCGCGGGGAGGTCGTCCACGCCGTCGCCGGTGATCAGCGCAGGTCGGTGCTTGGCCTGCTCGGCCGCCGCCGTGCGCAGCAGCCGGATGCGGTCCGGCTGGTCGGCCCAGACGCACGCCTCCAGCCAGGCCAGCTCGTCCTCGTCCGAGAGATCCACCGGCGCCCGGTCCAGTCCGGCCCGATCGAGCAACGAAAGCTTCTTCGGCAGCTTCGGCGCCACCGCGCCCGGAGCCAGGTCCAGCGCGCAGTGCAGGCCCACCGCGGACTTGGCCGGGCCCGCCGTCAGCTGCTCGCCGCCGTCGCACTGGTAGCGGTAGCCGAAGCGGTCGAGGCCGAGCAACAGCCCCGCGCTGCAGCCGACCTCCAGCAAGGAGACCTTCCCGCCCGCTTCCTTCGCCGCTCGCGCCACGCCGGGGTACAGCAAAGCCGCCCGCCGGACCTCGTTGGTCTGCGTGTAGCGCGAGGCGATCAACGCCCGCGCCTTGTCCGCGCGCTCCAGCAGGAACGACCGGAACAGCGGCCAGGTCTCGGAGTCGACGCCGTCGAAACCGCCCAGCGACGGGTAGTACCGCGAAAGCGGGTGGATCGGGTCGGCCTGGACGAGCCGGTGCGCGGTCGCCATCAGCAGCGTCGCGCGCGCCTCGCCGTCGCGAGCCGAGGCGAGCAGCCCGGCGACGTCGTCGTCCGACGCGGCCTGGAGCGCCAGGTGCTCGTACAGCGGCGAGACCCCGCGCGCCTCGACTTCCGCGAACGTGCGCAGTATCTCCTTGATCCGGTCCAAGTCCATCAGAGCCTCATTCGTGCGGCACCGGCCGGCCCGGCTGCTCCCCGCCCCGAGTCTCCCCGTAGGAGCGCTTCGGCACCATCACCTTCCGGCGGAAGGTGCACACGATCGTGCCGTCCTGCTTGTAACCGCGGGTCTCGACGTACACGACACCGCGGTCGTCCTTGGACTTCGACGGCGTCTTCTCGAGCACCTCGGTCTCGCCGTAGATGGTGTCGCCGTGGAAGGTCGGCTTGACGTGCTTGAGGGATTCGACCTCGAGGTTCGCGATGGCCTTGCCGGAGACGTCGGGCACGGACATCCCGAGCAGCAGCGAGTAGACGTAGTTCCCGACGACGACGTTCTTGCCGAAGTCGGTGGTCTCCCCGGCGTAGTGCGCGTCCAGGTGCAGCGGGTGGTGGTTCATCGTGATCAGGCAGAAGAGGTGGTCGTCGTACTCGGTGACCGTTTTGCCCGGCCAGTGCTTGTAGACCGCGCCGACCTCGAACTCCTCGTAGTAACGACCGAACTGCACTCGTCTCTCCTGTTCGCGTAACACCGCATGAGGCTGGTATGACACGCATCCGTAGTGAGGAGTACCCTCAACCATTGGTGTTCGCGCGTCAACGCGAGCCCCACCACTCTGCACCCGGCCGAAGGAGGTGAGGAACCCCGATGAGTAGTGGCGATAGTCCGCTCCCTAGTAGTCCCAGCGTTCCCACCGCACCGGCCGGCCGGCTCATCACCTGGTAGGCCTTCTCCCCCCGGGAACGCTGGTGTGTCGCCGGGCGGACGCATTTCCGCCCCTGGTCAGTCGTCTCGCACGACCACACACGACGCCCAGGAGAACCCATGCCTGCCATTCCCTCGCTCGGCGGCCTCAGGGGCCGCGGCAACAAGGGCGTTCCCGTCCGTCCGCTCCCGGTGCCGCTGTCCGCGTACGTCGTCGACTGCGCGGTGTACGTCGCCGGTGAGCGCCTGCCGGGCCGCTGGACCCATTCCGAAGCGATCAAAGAGGTCCGGAAGCGGCACGAGGGGTTCGTCTGGATCGGGCTGCACGAGCCGGACGCCCAGCAGATCCAAGGCGTGGCGGACACGTTCGGGCTGCACGAGCTGGCGGTCGAGGACGCGCTCGAAGCGCACCAGCGGCCGAAGCTGGAGCGCTACGACGACACGCTGTTCCTGGTGGTCAAGACCGTGCGCTACGTCGAGCACGAGTCGCCGACGACGGCGAACGAGATCGTCGAGACCGGCGAGCTCATGGTCTTCCTCGGCCGCGACTTCGTGATCACGGTGCGCCACGGGAACCACTCGGGCCTGGCGCGGCTGCGCCGCGAGCTGGACGAGGACCCGGAGCGGCTGAAGCTGGGCCCGTCCGCGGTCGTGCACGCGATCACCGACCACGTCGTCGACCACTACCTCGACGTCACGGGCCGGATCGAGAACGACATCGACGTCATGGAGGCGCAGGTCTTCGCGCCCCGGTCGCAGGTCAGCGCCGAACAGATCTACCTGATGAAGCGGGAAGTCCTCGAGCTGCGCCGCGCGGTGATGCCGCTGGCGACGCCGATCCAGCGCCTCGCCGAGGGGTACACGCGGCTGGTGCCGGACGACGTCCGTTCGTACTTCCGCGACGTGGCCGACCACCTCACGACCGTGTCGGAGCGGGTGGCGGCGTTCGACGAACTGCTGTCCACGCTGGTCGACGCGACGGTCGCGAAGATTTCCCTGCAGCAGAACACCGACATGCGCAAGATCACGTCGTGGGCGGCGATCATCACCGTGCCGACGATGATCGCCGGCATCTACGGGATGAACTTCGACTACCTGCCCGAACTGCACTGGAAGTTCGGGTACCCGCTGGTGATCAGCGTGATCCTGGCGATCTGCCTGTTGCTGTACCGAATATTCCGGAAGAACGGCTGGCTCTAGGTCCCCCTTTCGTTCCACCGGATTCGGAGAATTCGTGATGCCTCGGATGCTGTCCAACCTCAAGTTCTGGGCGCTCGCGCTCAGCCTCGTCTGGATCTTCGTCATCACTTTCGTCATCGTCGCCGACCCGGGGTTCGCGCACGGGATGAAGTGAGGCTTGTTCTGGTTAGGCCGCCGCGGCCCGCCCACGAAGCCGCAGGTCGCCGCAGAAGCCATGCGGCGGCCGACGGCTGAACAAGCCTCACCGAGGCCCCGGGGTCCTATCCTGGGCACATGACGAAGGCGCTGGTGGTCGCCGACGAGGTGGACGAGCGGTTGTGGACCGACGCGGTCCGCGCCCGCTCCGTCGACCTCGTCATCGGCGCCGGCGACCTCCCGTACGACTACCTCGCGTTCCTGGCGAGCGCGCTCGACGTGCCGTGCGTGTTCGTGCCGGGCAACCACGACCCGGACCTGAGCGGCTACACGCGCTACGGCGGGCTGTCCATGAAGGACGGTTTCCCCACGGTCTGGCCGGGCCCGGCCGGCGGCGTCAACGCCGACGGCCGGGTCGTCGACGTGGCCGGGCTCCGGTTCGCCGGGCTCGGCGGCTCGATCCGCTACAACGACGGGCCGAACCAGTGGACGCAGCGCCAGCAGGCCCGCCGGGCCCGCAGGCTGGTGCGGCGCGCCCGCTTCCGGCGCCGGCGGGACGGCCGTGACGTCGACGTCCTGCTGACGCACTCGCCGCCGCTGGACCTCGGCGACCGGGCGGACCCGCCGCACCGCGGGTTCGCTTGCCTGCACCGGACGATCGACGCGCTGCGCCCGAAGTGGCTGCTGCACGGGCACATCCACCCCCACGGCGAGCCGGTGCCGGACCGCGTCGTCGGCGAAACCCGGATCCGCAACGTGGTGGGCCACCGGATCATGGAGTTCTCATGAAAGAGACGGGATTCCCCCGCGCCGACGCGGAGAACGACTTCCTCCGCGCGCGCCGGAGCCAGGTGCTCGCGCGGCTGTCGACGTGGCTGCGGCGCGAGCCCGACGACGTCAACATCATGCTGCCGTTCCACGAGGTGGTGGAGGCGCTCGGCTACCTCGGCGAACGCCGGATCGGCCTGCGGGTGATCAAGCTGGACTCGATCGCCGGCACGGTCGACCGCAGCCGCGACTTCGACCGCCGCTTCCGGCCGACGTCCGCCCGGGTCCGCGAGCGCTGGGAACGCCTGGCGCTGGCGGCCCGCCGCGGCGAGGAAATCCCGCCGATCGAGGTCTACCGGGTCGGCGAGCTGCACTTCATCATCGACGGCCACCACCGGGTTTCGGTCGCCCTCGCACAGGGAATGTCCACAATAGAGGCTTCGGTGACGGTCGTCCGGACCAAGCTGGACCCGAGCGGCATCCGGCACCGCGGCGACCTGATCGTCAAGGACTACCGCAGGTTGTTCCTGGAGCGCGTTCCGCTGACGGGCCACGCGCGGGCGTCGGTGATCGTCTCGGACCCGTGGGACTACGCGAAGCTGGGCGAACACGTGGAGGCGTGGGGATTCCGGCTGATGCAGGACGAAGGCAAGTTCTGCGACCGGGCGAGCATCGCGCAGCGGTGGTTCGACGAGGAGTTCGTCCCGGTGGTGGGCATGCTGCGCCAGGCGGGCCTGATCGGGGAGCGCACCGAAGCGGAGGCGTACCTGTGGGTGGCGGCGGAGCGGTACCGGCTGATCCGGACCCACCGGTGGGACGACGAGGTGATCGAGCGGCTCCGCTCCCGTCGTGAGTGGGAAACAGGGTGCTAACCCTGTTTCCCCCACACCCACCCGCGCGGGGCCCCCGCCGGTAGCGCACCATTTGGGGGGGGCCCGG
>NZ_JBFBBN010000010.1:136508-178549 GCF_040682715.1 Amycolatopsis sp. NPDC051128
GGGCGTCGCTGCGCCGCCGCGTACGCCGAGCGAAGGTCGGCGATCACCCGGTCCGGCTGGGTACGCAAGTGGATCGGCAGCGTCTGCAGGAAGGTAACCCTGTTTCCCACTCACGACCGGTCGCGGCAGACCGCCGTTTCCGCTACATGTGGACGGCGCCCGGCGCCGCCTCACCCTGGGGAACGCCGGAGCGCAGCAGCAGGCCGCTGAGCACCGCGCCCACCACGAAGATCACGCCGGCCCAGGTGAACGCCGTGGTGTAGCTCTCGATCGACGCTTCGGCCGCCAGCTGCGGCGTCGGCACCTTGCCCGCGACGTAAGCCGTCGCCGCGTTGCCGGCCAATGTCGAAAGCAGCGCCGTGCCGATCGAACCGCCGACCTGCTGCGCCGTGTTGACCGCCGCCGACGCGACACCCGCGTCGCGAGCCTCGACGCCGAACGTCGCGACGCTCATCGCCGGCGCCATCGCCAGGCCGATCCCGAAGCCCATCACCAGGAGCGGGCCCAGCACGCCGGACGCGTACGTGCTGTCCAGGCCGATCCCGCTCAGCCAGAACAGCCCGGCCGCCGCGATCGCCATGCCCGTCGGGACCAATGGCCTGGGGCCGAACCGCGGCAGCAGGACGCTCGTCGCCGTCGTGGCGGACAGCATCAGCGTCGCCACCATCGGCAGGAATCCGAGGCCGCTCTGGATCGGCGTGAACCGCAGGTTCTGCTGCACGTAGAACGTCAGGAACAGGAAGATCGCGAACATCCCGATGGCGAGCAGGAACATCGCCAGGTACGAACCGCCGCGGTTGCGGTCCAGCAGCACGCGCAGCGGCAGCAGCGGGTGCTCGACGCGCTGCTGCAGCCACACGAACACGCCCATCAGCACCACACCCGCGGTCAGGAAGCCCCACACCGACACCGACGACCACGAGTCCGCCTCGGCGTTCGCGAAGCCGTAGACCAGGGCGAACAGGCCGGCCGACGCGGTGAGCGTGCCCGGCAGGTCGAGCTTCGGGCGCGGGCCGGCGTCCTTCTGGTTGCGCAGCAGGACCGAACTGCCGACGAACGCGGCCACCGCGAAGACGATGTTCACGAACATGCACCAGCGCCAGTCGAGGTATTCGGTCAGCACGCCGCCGAGCAGGAGCCCGACCGCCGCGCCGCCACCGCCGATGGCCCCGAACACGCCGAACGCGCGGCCGCGTTCCTTCGGGTCGGTGAACGTCGTGGTCAGCAGCGAAAGCGCGGCCGGCGCGAGCAGCGCGCCGAACACGCCCTGTGCCGCACGGGCGACGAGCAGCATCTCGATGTTGCTCGCCGCGCCGCCGAGCGCGGACACCGCGGCGAAGCCGGCCAGGCCGACGAGCAGCGCGTTCTTGCGGCCGAAGAGGTCCGCGAGCCGCCCGCCGAGCAGCAGCAGGCTGCCGAACGCGAGCGCGTACGCCGTGACGACCCACTGGCGGGCGTCGTTGGAAAAGCCCAGGTCGAGCTGGGCCGACGGCAGCGCGATGTTCACGACGGTCGCGTCCAGCACGACCATCAGCTGCGCGATGCCGATCATCACCAGGATCAGCCACCGTCTGGCGTGGTGCGGGTTTTCGCCGGCGCGCGCGTCCCCCGACGGCGCGACAACGAGGGTGGACTCGGTCATTGAGGGTCCTCACAGAAAGTGATCAAGGCGCTATGTGGAGTAGGTACCTCCCCTTACTCGCCCCAAGGTACACAAGAACCGGAGGTGACGCCTCTACTTCAGGGGTTAGACTGGAGGACATGGCACGGGACGCTGGTCCCGCCGCACCGGCGCGGCCGCTGCGGCGTGACGCTGAACTCAACCGCCGTCGCATCCTGGCGTCGGCCCGCGAGGTGTTCGGCCAGCGCGGGCTCGAGGCCACGCTGGACGACATCGCGCACCACGCCGGCCTCGGCGTCGGCACGGTCTACCGTCGCTTCCCCAGCAAGGAACACCTGGTCGAAGCGATGTTCGCCGAGCGAATGGAAGAAGTCGGCGACCTCGCCGTGGAGGCGTTGAAGGCCGACGACGCGTGGCAAGCGTTCGTCGACTTCACGTGGCAAGCGGCCGAACTGCACTCCACCGACCGCGGGCTGCGCGAGATCATGCTGTCCAACAAGTTCGGCCACGACCACGTCGCCGAAAAGAAGGCCCGCATGGTGCCCTTGATCACACAGCTCATCGAGCGGGCCCAAGCGGCCGGGGGGCTGCGGCCGGACTTCGCCCCTTCGGACATGGCGCTGCTGCACATGATGGTCGGTTCGGTGGTGGAGTTCACGTGCGCGGTGGACCCGGACCTCTGGCGGCGTTCCCTCGCCATGCTCCTCGACGGCCTTCGCGCCGAGCCCGGCAAACCGTCGGAGCTGCCCCACCCGCCGCTCGACGAGGACGAGATCGAGGAAGCGATGTCCTGCTGGCGTCCCTGACCCGCGCGTTAGGTCCGTGAATGTCGCATTGAGGGACTTGAAGTCCCTCAATGCGACATTCACGGCACCGGAAGTGCCTCCCCGCTGACGCGCGCGGTCGCGCACGCGACCACCGCTTGGTCGCGTACGCCCTTTCGTCTTGGTGCAGGGCTTTACTCGGACGGCACGACCGCCCACATGATCAGGTAGGCCACGAACTGCGGCCCGGGCAGCAGGCAGGACAGCACGGCCAGCAGCCGCACGGTGCCGGGCTTCATGCCGAACCGCTGGGCGAGGCCCGCGCAGACGCCGCCGATCATGCGGCCGTGGCGCGGGCGGGACAGCCGTCGTGTGACCGGTGCGCTCATCGTCGTTTCCCTTTCCTCGATGTTCCGATACGTCTACTTCACCACCTGAGTACCCGGTTCCGCATCGCTCCCGGGAAGGATCGCCCCCCTAAGGGGGCGGCAAATCCGAAAATCGTTCAAGCTCAGGGTAAACTCAGGAAACCGGCCCGGAATCCGGTGACCTGCGCGTTCTCCGGCCGGGGTGCGGAAAATATTGAGAGATGTCCCCGTCAGGGCTGGTTTTTCGCACCGATGTGGTGATACTTGCACCCCGTGTACCCGCGTCTGAAAAGCTCGGTCGTCGCCATGCTCTGTGCCCTGCTCGCTGCCGGGTGCGCCAGCACCCAGGCCGCTCCGGAGCCGGCCTCCGAGCCCACGCCGCTGACCGCGTCCGCCGCGCTCGGCGACTTCGGTACCGTCGACTACTGCAGCCTGCTGAACGTCCCCGAGGTGGCGCCCGGCGCGGTCGCCGTCCCGACCTTCGAGAACTGCCAGGCCGGACTCGGCTCGCGCACGATCCTCGTCGGGCCGCTGGCCTTCGACTCCGACCCGAACATCAAGCCCTACGCCTACCAAGGACAAGTGCCCGACGGCGTCGCGATCCAGCAGTCGATGTTCAACGACCGCACCACGTGCACCCGCGCGATCACCTTCGCCGACGGGAACCGGCTCGACCTGTCGGTCACCGACACCGGGACCGACCAGGCCGCACGCTGCGGCGTCGCGGACGCCGCCGTCGGCTCGGCGCTGGCCGTGATCACGGCGAACAAGGTCGGGCGGCTGACGTTCCCCGAGCGCTCGTGGGGCCGGGTCGCGCCGTGCGTGCTGCTCGAAAGCCACGACCTCGACACCGCCGCCGGCCCCGGCAGCCGCCCGGCGACGGGGCTGTCCGGGCACAGCTGCATCCGCGGCAAGATCAGCCTCAAACTGACGGTGGAGACGGCGAATCCGAGCGGCCCGGCCGAGCCGCTCGGCGGCCGCGAGGCGCGGGTCCGGACCGCCGGCGCGTTCTGCCTGGTCGACACCACCCAACCGGCACCGGGCCTGCCGGGACGCCGGGAGCTGGCGGAGATCAGCGTGGTCGAGACGGCGGGCACGGCGGGCGACGGCACGTGCGCCCAGGCCCGCACCGCGGCGGCGGCGATCCTCCCCCGCCTCCCGGCCCCCGAAAAGCCGTGAATGTCGCATTGAGAGACGCTAAGTCTCTCAATGCGACATTCACGGACTTGCCTAGTCCTCGTAGGTGAGGTTCTTGCCGTTCGACGGGTCGAACAGCTTGATCTTGTCCGCGTCGTACCAGACCTCGAGGTCCGCGTTCTCCGCCGCGGACGACTCCGCCGAAAGGCGAGCCACGATCTGGGACTCCGCGCCCGGCACGTCCGCCGACCCGCTGTCGGCGGCGAGCTCGGCCAGCTCCGCGGCGGTGGCGGCCTCGCCCTCCACCGTGAAGTGGGCGTACTTCTCCGAGCCCATCGACTCCAGCACGTCGATGTGCGCGGTGAACGTGGCGCCGCCGGTCTTCTGCCCGGCCTCGACCAGTGCCGCGTCCTCGAAGTGCTCCGGCCGGATGCCGACGATGACGTCGCGGGGCGCGTCCGCCTTCTCCACCAGTTGCCGGATGCGGTCCGTCAGCGGCGTCGTGCCCAGCGCGCTGCGCAGCTCGTTGTTCTCCAGCGTCGCCGGGACGAAGTTCATCGACGGCGAGCCGATGAACCCGGCCACGAACAGGTTCGCCGGGTTGTCGTAGAGGAACTGCGGCGAACCGATCTGCTGCACGTGCCCGCCGCGCAGCACCACGACCCGGTCGCCCAGCGTCATGGCCTCGGTCTGGTCGTGCGTCACGTACAGCGTCGTGGTGCCGAGCTGCTTCTGGATCTTCGACACCGACGTCCGCATCTGGCCGCGGAGCTTGGCGTCCAGGTTGGACAGTGGCTCGTCCATCAGGAACGCCTTGGGGTTGCGGACGATCGCCCGGCCCATCGCGACGCGCTGCCGCTGGCCACCGGAGAGGTTGGCCGGCTTGCGGTCCAGGTGCTGGGTCAGGTCGAGGATCTTCGCCGCCTCTTCGACCTTCGCCCGCACGGTCTTGTCGTCCACCTTGGCCAGCCTCAGCGGGAAGGCCATGTTCTCGCGGACGCTCATGTGCGGGTACAGCGCGTAGGACTGGAACACCATCGCGATGTCCCGGTCCTTCGGCGCCTTCTCGTTGACGCGCTTCCCGTCGATGCGCAGCTCACCGGAAGTGATGTCCTCCAGCCCGGCCACCATGTTCAGCATGGTGGACTTCCCGCAGCCGGACGGCCCGACCAGCACGAGGAACTCGCCGTCCCCGATCGTCATGTCCACTTCGGACACCGCGAGCGCGCCGTCGGGGTACTTCTTCGACACCTTGTCGAGCACGATCTCTGCCATAGCGCTACCCCTTAACCGCACCGGAGGTCAGCCCCGCCACGATGCGACGCTGGAAGAACAACACGAACACGATGATCGGGATGGTGATCACGACCGCGGCCGCGCTCACCTGCCCGGTCGGGTCCTCGAACTGCGAGGACCCGGTGAAGAACGACAGCGCCGCCGGCACCGTGCGCGACGCCGTGGTCGACGTCAGCGAGATGGCGAACAGGAAGTCGTTCCAGCAGAAGATGAACACCAGGATCGCGGTGGTGAACACGCCCGGCGCGGCCAGCGGCGCGATCACCCGCCGGAACGCCTGGGCCGGCGTCGCGCCGTCCATCTTCGCCGCTTTTTCCAGCTCCCACGGGATTTCCCGGAAGAACGCCGACAGCGTGTAGATCGACAGCGGCAGCGCGAACGTGATGTAGGGCAGGATCAGCCCCGGCCACGTGTCGAACAGGCCCAGGTTCCGCTCGATGTTGAACAGCGGCGTCACCAGCGAAACCTGCGGGAACATCGCGATCAGCAGCGAGAGCCCCACCAGCAGCTGCTTGCCGGGGAACTCCAGCCGCGCGATCGCGTACGCGGCCATCGTGCCCAGCACCACCGCGATCACCGTGGAGATGATCGCGATGCCGATGGAGTTGACCAGTGCCAGCAGGAACTCCGAGGTCTGGAAGATGTCCGCGTAGTTCTGCCAGGTCCACGACTGCGGGATGAAGTACCCGTCGGTCAGCGTGTCCTTGGTCTTGAACGACAGCGAAACCACCCAGAGCACCGGGACCAGCGCGAACACCAGCACGAGGATGTCGACCAGGCCCCACCTGGCTTTGCGGCCCGTCGTGACGGTTCCCATCACCATCAGCGCTTACCCCCGTTGTCCGAACCTGGTGCGGCCGTGCCGAACAGCTTGATGAAGATGAACGCGATGATCGCCACGGTGAGGAAGATCAGCACGGCCATCGTCGACCCGATCCCGAGGTTGAGCCCCTTGACCAGGTTGTTGTAGGTCTGCATCGACACCGAGCCGGTGTCCTGCGCGCCGCCGGTGAGGACGTAGATGTTGTCGAAGATCCGGAACGCGTCGAGCGTGCGGAACAGCAGCGCCACCAGGATCGCCGGCTTCATCACCGGCAGCATCACCTTCGTGAACCGCTGCCACGCGCTCGCGCCGTCCATCGCCGCGGCCTTGAGCAGGTCGTCCGGCACCAGCGCCAGGCCGGCCATCAGCAACAGCGCCATGAACGGCGTGGTCTTCCACACCTCGGCGCCGATGATGATGAACATCGACGGCCACTGGTCGGTCAGCGGCGCCGAGCCCGCGGGCAGCATGTTCGCCAGGTAGCCGGTCTTCGGCGTCCACGCGTAGTACCACGAGAACGCCGCGACGACCGTGACGATGCCGTACGGGATCAGCGCGACGGTGCGGACCACCCCGCGCCCGACCAGCGTCCGGTGCATCACCAGCGCCAGCGCCATGCCGAGGACTAATTCGATCGCCACCGACACCACGGTGAGGAACATCGTGGTGCCGAACGCCGTCCACCAGTACGAATTGGACAGCACGGCCCCGTAGTTGTCGAAGCCGACGAACTGCTGCTGCGCCGGGAACCGCAGGTCGTACCGCTGCAGCGACAGCCAGATCGAGTAGACGATCGGGTAGCCGGTGACCGCGACCATCACCAGGAAGGCGGGCGCGCACAGCCAGAGCCCCAGCCGTCGTTCGGCCTTCTTCCCTTCGGAGAGCGCGGGTTTGCCCTTCTTGCCGGCGGCCGCCTCGTTGGCGACCGTGGCCCCGGCGGTATCGGCCGGGGTCGAGTCCTGAACGGTCACGGGATCACTCCCTTCGACTGGAGCGCGTCGTTGAGCTGCTCGCGCAGTTTGTCGGCGGTGGCCTGCGGGTCGATTTCGGCCGGCGGGGAAAGGATCTTCGACATCACCGTCGACATGTTCTGGTACGCCGGGGTGAGCGGCCGGACGGCGGCGTCCTTCAGCGCGTCCAGGATGGAGTCGCGCATCGGGTACTTGATCGCCATGTTCGGGTTGTCGTCGCCCGCCGGCTTCGCCGGGTCGAGCGGCGTGTCGTTGTGGTACACCGATTCGATGGTCGGCGGCACGCCGTCGTTGATCGCCGAGAACTTCTGGTTCTCCGCGCTCCGCAGGCACAGGGCCGCCTCGAACGCCTCGGGCTTGTGCGTCGACAACGAGCTGACCGCGAGGTCGTAGCCACCGATCGTGGTCTTGGCCGGCGTACCCGGCTTCGCCTCGGGGTAGACCGCCCACTTCATGTGCGAGACGTCCTGTGGCTTGTCCTTCGCATAGGAGGCGTAGACGAACGGCCAGTTCAGCTCGAACGCGGCGTCGCCGCGCTGGAACGTCTGCCGGACGTCGTCCTCCTTCGAGTTGGTCAGCGACGGGTCGGTGATTCCCGACGAAGCGATCTGCTTCAGCAGCGCCAGTGCCTTCACGGCGCCGTCGTCCAGGACCACGGACTTGCCGTCATCGGACAGGATGTGCCCGCCCATCGACTCGACCAGCGTGTTGTAGAAGACGACCAGGCCTTCGTACTGCGCGCCGGTGAAGACGACGCTGTACGGCTTGCCCCGCTGCTTGAGGTCCTTGGACCCGGTGATCAGCTCGTCCCAGGTTTTCGGGGGCGTCGGCGTGATCCGGTCGTCGTACCAGAGCAGCTGCACGTTCGTGTTCTTCGGCGCCGCGTAGAGCTTCCCGTTGTAGGTCGCGGTTTCCAGCGGCCCCTCGAGAACTCCCGCGGAGGCCGTGGCCTTGTTCTGGTCCTTCCATTCGTCGATCCACCCGGCTTCGGCGAACTCCGAAACCCAGGTCACGTCGAGCCCCAGGACGTCCATCGCGGTGTCGCCCGCCGCCAGCCGCCGCGCCATCTGGAGCCGCTGGTCGTCGGAGCCGCGCTGCAGCTTGTTGTAGACGATTTCGTAGCGGCCGCCCGCCGCCTTGTTGCAGTTGTCGACGACTTTCTGAAAGCTGTCCTCGGGCGCGTAGTAGACGTTGATCTTCACTCCGCCGCCCGAACCGCAGCCGGCCAGCATGCCGGTCACCAATGCCCCTGCCCCCAGCAGGACTGCGGTGCGGCCGGGCGAGCGTCCTCGTTTGCCCGCGCCGATCCTCTTCCCCATTAGGCCTCCTCCACCCGCGTGCACGCCGGTTACCGCGGCACCCGGTGGGCACCGCGACGCGATGAGGCGAAACCGCGCCAGCACCCCGACGTGCTAGTGCTCGGGCCGCCGCGCTGGTTGGGCGAGGCCGCCCGACTGGTGTCGGACAACTTATGCCGGGCGATCACACCCCGCAAGCAGTATCGGTAACGATCCAGCCGACTGCCGACCGAACTGTGATTTTCACCTGATAAAGGGGGTCGGTTTTCAGGGGTTCCCGGACGACGGCTTGAGTGCCAGCTTCGCGAGCAGCTCCCGGCCCTGTTCCGCCGAGCGCGGCTGGCAAAGGACGTCGTAGCGGCCGGCGACCAGCTGGCTCGCCGAGGAGAAGTCCCGCCCCCGCGACATGCTGTAGCCGATCGCGCTGAACATCAGCCCGGACAGCACACCGAGCACCAGCCCGGTGAGCAGCTGCAACGCGAAGCCCTGGTTGACGAACAACCCGAGCAGCAGCCCGGCGAACAGACCGAACCAGGCGCCGGACACCGCGCCGGTCCCGAGCACCCGGCCCCACGACAGCCTGCCGATCACGCGCTCGACGAGCATCAGGTCGACGCCGACGATCGTGACGTCACCGACGGAGAACTCGCTGTCCGCGAGGAAGTCGACCGCCTGCTGCGCCTCGCCGTAGGTCGCGTACGACCCGATCGGCCAGCCGGTCGGCGGGGTCGGCAGCCGTGGCAGGTTGCCGGGCGCCCGGTTCCCGCCGAAGGGACTACTCACCATCATCACCTGCGCACTCGTGGGGCCTGGGCATCCATCTTGTCAAGAACATCCGGGCCGTGCGAGCCGCCTACTCCGAAAGGCCGGGCGCCGATTGTCGCTGTATCGACAATCCCCGGCGGCACTTTCACGGGAAAGTGCCGCTCAGGAACGCGACTTGTACTCCCGCAGCAGGCCGCGGCTGATGATGGTCTTCTGGATTTCGCTGGTGCCCTCGCCGATCAGCAGGAACGGCGCCTCGCGCATGAGCCGCTCGATCTCGTACTCCTTCGAGTAGCCGTAGCCGCCGTGGATGCGGAACGCGTCCTGCGTGACCTCGGCGCAGTACTCGGAGGCGATCAGCTTCGCCATCCCGGCCTCGACGTCGTTGCGCGCGCCGGAGTCCTTGAGCCGGGCCGCGTTCACCATCATCAGGTGCGCGGCCTCGACCTTGGTCGCCATCTCGGCCAGCTTGAACGCGATCGCCTGGTGCTCGGCGATCGCCTTGCCGAACGTCTTGCGCTGCTGGGCGTACTCCACCGCCAGCTCGAACGCCCGGATCGCGATGCCGCACGCCCGCGCCGCGACGTTCACGCGGCCGACCTCGACACCGTCCATCATGTACGCGAAGCCCTTGCCCGGCGCCTCGCCGAGGACCATGTCCGCGCCGATGCGGTAGCCGTCGAAGACCGCTTCGGTGGTGTCGACGCCCTTGTAGCCCATCTTGTCGATCTTGCCGGGGATGGTCAGCCCGGGCGCCACTTCGCCGAAGCCCTCCGGCTTTTCGACCAGGAACGTCGTCAGGTTCTGGTGGGGCTTCTCCGCGCCTTCGTCGGTCTTGACGAGCAGCGCGATCAGGTTGGAACTCCCGCCGTTGGTCAGCCACATCTTGGAACCGTCGATGACGTAGCCGTCATCGGTCCGCTTCGCCCTGGTCTTGATGGCGGCGACGTCCGACCCGAGGTCCGGCTCCGACATCGAGAACGAGCCGCGGACCTCGCCGGTGGCCATCCGCGGCAAGAAGTGCCGCTTCTGCGCCTCCGTGCCGTGGCGGGAGATCATGTGCGCCACGATGAAGTGGGTGTTGATCACGCCGGACACGCTCATCCAGCCCCGCGCGATCTCCTCGACGACCAGCGCGTAGGTCAGCAGCGACTCGCCGAGCCCGCCGTACTCCTCCGGGACGGTGATCCCGAACAGGCCCATCTCCTTCATCCCCTCGACGATGTCGGTGGGGTAGGCGTCGGCGTGTTCGAGCTCCTGCGCGTGCGGGATGACCTCCTTGTCCACGAACTGGCGGACGGTCGCGAGGATCTCCGACTGCACGTCGGTCAGGCCGGCGGTCTGGGCGAGACGGGCCATCACGGCTCCCTTTCCGGGGTACGACGCCGGCTCACGGCGCTGGGTTACCGGTGAGTATGACCCCAAACGCCCAGCCCTGCTATGAGGGCGCTCACGCTGCCGGTGATCGGCACCGTAAAGTTCGGCGGGAAGGGGAGGGAACCATGAGTTATCCGCAAGATCCGAACAATCCGTACGGTCAGCAGACGCCGCCGACGGGCGGCTACCAGCAACCCGGCTACGGCCAGCAGTACCCGACCGGAGGCTTCCCGCAGTACCCGCCGCAGTACCCCGGCTACCCCGGCGGCATGCAGCGCCCCAAGGAAGGGTCGGGCCTCGCGGTCGGCGCGCTGGTCTGCTCGATCCTCGGCACCGTCCTCTGCATCGCGGTGACCATCGCGGGCATCGTGATGGGCCACATCGCGTACGGCAAGGCCAAGCGCGGCGAAGCCGAGGGCCAGGGCATCGCGATGGCCGCGTTCATCGTCGGGTACGCCGGGATCGCGCTGAGCATCACGCTGGGGATCGTGCTCGTCGCGGCCGGGGCCTTCCGCTGAGCAGGCGCTAACGTTGGATTCCTGCACGCACCGAGGGGACCCGTCATGACCGATCCGTCCGGGGACAAGGACCGTCCGCCCGCCGACCCGACCGTCTCGTACGACCCGCCGCCGACCGCGGATCCCGCGCCGTACGCGCCGGAGAACTACGACCCGCCGGCCACGGAGCCCGACAGCACGGTCGCCGACACGACGATCTCGGACACGACGATCTCGGACACGACAGTCTCGGACACGACGGTCGCCGGCACCGGGGACACGGTCGCCGCGGAGCAGCCCGGCCCGCTTCCGCCCGGCGCGTTCGAAACCCCCGCGGCGCACATCCCCGGCACGCCGTACGCCGCCCCGGGCCAGCCGCAGCCGGTGTTCCCGCAGCCGTCCTACCCGCCGCAGCCCTACCCGCAGCAGCCGCAGTACCAGCAGCAGGCGTACCCACCGGTGTACGGCCGGCCGTACACCACGCCGTACAGCCAGCCCTACGGCGCCGTTCCGCCGCGCAAGCAGGACAACGCGCTCGCGATCGGCGCGCTGGTCTGCTCGATCCTCGGCTTCTGCTCCGGGATCACCGCGCTCGCCGGCCTCGTCATGGGCCACATCGCGCTCAGCAAGACCAACCGCGGCGAAGCCGGCGGCCGCGGGCTGGCCACGGCCGCCGTCATCGTCGGTTACGTCGTAGTCGCGCTGTGGGTCGGCTTCTTCACCACCCTCATCATCCTCGACGCGAACGGCCGGCTGAACTAGTCCGCCGCCGGCAGGACGGCGTCGCCGGGGCTGCGCGGCGACGGCGTCGCGTGACCGTTCGCCTCCGGCTTCGCCTCCACCGCCTCGGGTTCCGACGGCGGCTTGGCCGCGGCATCGGCCGCGGACACCCCGTGCCGGGTGTTCGAGTCGAGGAACCGCAGCAGCTCCACCGGGAACGGCAGCACCAACGTCGAGTTCTTCTCGGCGGAGACCTGCACGACCGTTTCCAGCAGCCGCAGCTGCAGGGCCGCCGGGGTGTCGGCCATCGTCGCCGCGGCCTGCGCGAGCTTGTGCGAAGCCTGCAGCTCGCCGTCGGCGGAGATGACGCGCGCACGCCGTTCCCGCTCCGCCTCGGCCTGCCGCGACATCGAGCGCTTCATCGCCTCCGGCAGCGCCACGTCCTTGATCTCGACGCGGTCGATGTGGATGCCCCAGTCCAGCGCGGGGCTGTCGATCATCAGCTCCAGGCCCTCGTTGAGGCGCTCGCGGTTGGAGAGCAGGTCGTCGAGGTCGCTCTTGCCGATGATCGAGCGCAGCGACGTCTGCGCCACCTGGCCGACTGCGGACCGGTAGTCCTGCACGTTGACCGCGGCGATGACCGGGTCGATGACCTTGAAATAGACGACCGCGTCCACCCGGACCGTGACGTTGTCCCTGGTGATGCCGTCCTGGGCGGGCACCGGCATGGTCACGATCTGCATGTTGACCTTCTGGAGCCGGTCCGCGAACGGCACGAGCATCGCCAGCCCGGGCTCCCGCACCTGGGCCCGGACCCGGCCGAACCGGTAGATCAGCCCGCGTTCGTACTGCTTCACCACGCGCACGCTGGACGCGAGCCAAACCCCGCCCGCGAGGACGACGGCGCTGAGAATCTCCACCACCATGGCTGCTCCCGGGGGTTGTGTTTCCCCTGAAATCCCAGCGTACGCCCGTCTTGAGCACGGGGAAACGCACTGGACGCGGCTGCCAGGCTGGGGTGGTGACCGACCTCCACATCCCTCCCCTGTTCGCCGCCCGGGCGCCGCGGGTGCTCGGCGCCGGCGCCGTCCCCTGGCTGGCGGCCCTGCCGGACCTCGCCGCGGACTACGCCCGGAAGTGGGGCCTGACGTTCGAGGGCGAGGCGATGCACGGCTACGTCGGCGTGGTCCAGCCCGCGCGCCTCGCCGACGGCACGCCGGTGGTGCTGAAGCTGGGCTGGCGGGACGGGGAGTCCGCCGACGAGCCGCTCGCACTGTCCACATGGGCCGGTCGGGGTGCGGTGCTGCTGCTGGATTCCGCGCCGGACGACGGCGTCCTGCTGCTCGAACGGCTCGACGCCGGGCGCACCCTCGACGACCTCCCGCTGCGCGAAGCCGTCCCGCTCATCGGCGGCCTGGCGCGCCGGCTCGCCGTTCCCGCACCGCCCGGGCTGGCGCGGCACCTGCGCGCCGAGGCCGAGAGCCTCGTCGAGGAGCTTCCCCGGCGGTGGACGGAGCTGGGCGAGCCGTTCGACCGGCGGCTGGTCGACGACGCCGTCGCGATCTGCCGCGAGCTCGGGCCGTCGGCGGCCGATCTGCTGGTGAACGAGGACCTGCACTTCGAGAACGTCCTGGGCGGCACGCGCGAGCCGTGGCTGGTCATCGACCCCAAGCCACTCGCCGGAGACCTCGAGTGGGGCGTCATCCCGCTGTTCTGGAACCGCTTCACCGAGTCCACACTGGACGCTCGGATGGCGCTGATCGTCGCGTCCCAGGAGCTCGACGCCGAACGCGCCCGCGCCTGGACGCTCGTGCGGGCGGTGCAGAACTGGATCTGGATGATCGAGGAGTACGAGGAGTCGAACGAGGACAGCGACGACCCGGCGTTCATCACAGTGATATGCGGGGCTTCGCCCCGGGCCGGGGGCTCCGCCACCCGGACCCCCGAAAGAAGTCCAGTGCCGGAGATCGCCGCTTGGGCAGCCAGCCGATAGTGTCAGCGACATGGCCGCCGTCACCAGGGTTTTCGCAGCTCAGCTGTCCGGGTTGCCGGTTTTCGGCCCGGACGGCGAGTCCATCGGCCGGGTCCGGGACCTGGTCGCCGGGCTGCGCCTCGACGCACAGCCGCCGCGCATCCTCGGCCTGGTCGTCGAGCTGACCACGCGACGGCGCGTCTTCGTGCCGATGCTGCGGGTCACCTCGATCGAACCGACCGCCGTGACGCTCGCCACCGGCTCGGTCAACATGCGCCAGTTCAACCAGCGACCCAACGAGGTGCTGGTGCTCGGCCAGCTGCTCGACGCGCACGCCACCCTGGTCGGCTCCGACACCCGCATCACCGTCGTCGACGCCGGGATGGAGCCGACCCGCACCCGCGACTGGGTGCTGGCGAAGCTGGCCATCCGGGAACGGCGGATCGGGCTCGGCCGCCGCCGTTCGGCGATGCAGGTGCTGCCGTGGGCGGAAGTGGCCGGGCTCGGCCTGACCGATCTCACCGGCCAGCCCCAGGGCGCCGGGCAGCTGCTCATGCTGTTCGACACCATGCGCCCGGCCGACATCGCCGCGACCGTGCGCGACCTGCCCCTCAAGCGACGGCACGAGGTCGCCGACGCGATGGACGACGAGCGCCTCGCCGACGTCATCGAGGAACTGCCCGACGACGACCAGAAGGAGCTGCTCGCCTACCTGGCCGAGGAGCGCGCCGCCGACGTCCTCGAGGCGATGAACCCCGACGACGCCGCCGACCTGCTGGCCGAGCTCGCGCCGGCCGACCAGAGCCGGCTGCTGGAGCTGATGGAGCCGGCGGAGTCCGCGCCGGTGCGGCGGCTGCTCGAGTACTCGTCCGACACCGCGGGCGGCCTGATGACGCCGGAACCGGTGGTGCTGACCCCGGACACGTCGATCGCCGAGGCGCTGGCGCACATCCGCAACGCCGATCTGCCGCCGGCGCTGGCCAGCATGGTGTTCGTCTGCCGGCCGCCGACCGCGACGCCGACCGGGCGCTACGTCGGCGTCGTCCACTTCCAGCGGCTGCTGCGGGAACCGCCCGCGGAGCTGGTCGCCGGCGCCGTCGACACCGGGCTCCCGCCGCTCAAGCCGGACGCGTCGCTGGCCGAGGTCACCCGGTACTTCGCGGCCTACAACCTGACCTGCGGACCGGTCGTCGACACCGACGACCACCTGATCGGCGCGGTGACCGTCGACGACGTCCTCGACCACCTGCTGCCGGAGGACTGGCGCGAGACCGGCCTGCACGACACCTTGGAGGAAGACCGTGCCTGAGCCGACTTCGGGACGGCGGCTCGACCAGCCCCGCGGCCAGAACCGGTTCAGGCTGAACATCGACCCGGACACCTTCGGCAGGCTCTCCGAGCGGCTGGCGCGGTTCCTCGGCACCGGGAAGTACCTGTTCTGGCAGACGATGCTCGTGATCGTCTGGATCGTGCTGAACCTCACGGCCGTGTCGCTGCGCTGGGACCCGTACCCGTTCATCCTGCTCAACCTGGCGTTTTCCACGCAGGCGGCGTACGCGGCGCCGTTGATCCTGCTCGCGCAGAACCGGCAGGACGACCGGGACCGCGTCTCCCTGGAGGAGGACCGGAACCGGGCCCTGCAGACGAAAGCCGACACGGAGTACCTGGCCCGGGAGCTGGCGGCGCTGCGGCTCGCGGTCGGCGAGGTGGCCACGCGGGACTACCTGCGCGGCGAGCTGGACCGGCTGCGGGAGGACCTCGACGTCGAGCCCAGGAAGGCCAAACCCAACCGCACTCCTACCGGCTCGTAACATGGGTCGGGTGACCAGCACCCAGCAGCTCCCCAGCGTCGACGACGTCCGCAGCGCGCTGAAGAGCGTGCAAGACCCGGAGATCCGGAAACCCATCACGGACCTGGGGATGGTCAAGGACGTGGTCGTCGGCCCGGACGGTGTCGTCACCGTCGGGATCTACCTGACCGTGGCCGGCTGCCCGCTGAAGGCGACGCTCACGAAAGACACGCAGGCCGCCGTCTCGAAGGTCCCCGGTGTGACCGACGTCCGGGTCGAGCTGGACGTGATGAGCGACGAGCAGCGCACCGAGCTGCGGAAGTCGCTGCGCGGCGACGCCGCGGAGCCGGTGATCCCGTTCGCGCAGCCGGGCTCGCTGACGCGGGTGTACTGCGTCGCGTCCGGCAAGGGCGGCGTCGGCAAGTCGTCGGTGACGGTGAACCTGGCCGCGGCGATGGCGTCCCGGGGCCTGTCGGTCGGCGTCGTGGACGCGGACATCTACGGCCACTCGATCCCGCGGATGCTGGGCGCGCGGGAGAAGCCGACCAAGGTCGACACGATGATCATGCCGCCGCAGGCCCACGGCGTGAAGGTGATTTCGATCGGGATGTTCACCCCGGGCAACACGCCGGTGGTGTGGCGCGGGCCGATGCTCCACCGCGCGCTGCAGCAGTTCCTGGCGGACGTCTTCTGGGGCGACCTCGACATCCTGCTGCTGGACCTGCCGCCGGGCACCGGCGACATCGCGATCTCGGTCGCCCAGCTGATCCCGAACGCGGAGATCCTGGTGGTGACCACCCCGCAGCAGGCGGCGGCGGAGGTGGCCGAGCGCGCGGGGGCGATCGCGTTGCAGACGCGTCAGCGCGTGGCCGGGGTCATCGAGAACATGTCGTGGCTGGAGACGCCGTCCGGAGAGCGGATGGAGATCTTCGGCGCCGGCGGCGGCCAGACGGTGGCCGACTCCCTGACGAAGTCGATCGGATCCGAGGTGCCGCTGCTGGGCCAGGTCCCGATGGACCCGAGGGTCGTCACCCACGGCGACGCGGGCACGCCGATCGTGCTGACCGAGCCCGACGCGGCGGCGTCGGTGGTGCTGAAGGACATCGCGAAGAAGCTGACGGTCAAGGCACGCGGCCTGGCCGGGATGATGCTGAACGTGACCCCCGCGGGCCGCTGAGGCAGGCCCTCGGCCCCGGGAAAAGCAGCCCCCGCCCTCTCCGGGGGGCGTCCCCAAGTCCAGTGTATCGGGGCTGCCCGACGCAAAGCCCGGAAAGGCCGCCGCCCGGCCGAGTTGTCCACATCAGGGCCGGGCTGTGGGCAACCGGCCCGGTCAGGTCGCGTCCGGGTCGATCGGCGGGCGCTCGCCCGGCTTGAGCGGTTCCGGCGCGGACGGGGTCGCCAGGTAGCCGTTCGAGCCGTTGGCAGCCCCGTTCGTCTCGGTGACGGTGCTGCCGCCGTTCGTGATGCCCTTGAGGCCGAGCGGGTCGGCGTCGCCGTCGAACAGGTGCTGCGTCACCACCCGTTTCGGGTCGAAGTTGCGCAGCCCGCGCAGGTCCTCCAGGGGCTTGCGCAGCTGGTCGAACTCCGGGCCCATCTCCTCGCGGAGCTGCTCTTTCGCCCCGGTCGCGAAGTCGCGGACCTTCTTCACGCTCTTCGCGAGCCAGGACGCCGCTTCGGGAAGCCGTTCCGGGCCGAGGATGAAGAGACCGGCGATGATGAGGACGAGGATTTCCCCCCATCCGACGCTGTCGAACACCCGTCTACCTCCGCTCGGAACCTACCCGCCCAGGGTACCCGCTGCCTGCCATGTCGCGGCAGGCCGAACGCGGGAACTCAGTCGGAAGCCAGGGTTACGTCGACGACGAAGCTCGCGCCGTCGCGGGCCAGCTGCACCGGGACCACTTCGCCGACGTCGTGCGCGCGCACCGCGACCGTCAGTTCCGCGGAGTCGCGGACCAGCCGGTTGCCGATCTTCGTGATCACGTCGCCCTCCTTGATGCCCGCATTCGCCGCCGGGCCGCCGGGTGCGACGTTCTTCACCTGGGCGCCCATGGTGGACGAGCCGGCGACCGTCGAGGAGGCGTTGATGCCGATGTCCGCGTGCTGGACCTTGCCGTCCTTGATCAGCGCCTTCGCGATCTTGATCGCGTAGTCGCTCGGGATGGCGAAGCCGATGCCGATGCTGCCGCCGTCCGCGCCGGCCGACCGGATCGAGGAGTTGATCCCGACGAGCGCGCCGGTGGAGTCGACGAGCGCGCCGCCCGAGTTGCCGTGGTTGATCGCGGCGTCGGTCTGGATGGCCTCGTAGGTGACCGGCGGGGCGCCGCTGTCGCCGCCCGCGGTGATCGGGCGGTTCAGCGCGCTGACGATCCCGGCGGTCACCGAGTTCTGCAGCGCCAGTGGCGAGCCGATCGCCATCACGGTGTCGCCGACCTGCAGGTCCGAGGACTTGCCGACCTGCAGCACGGTCGGGTTGGTGACGCTCACCTTCACGACGGCGAGGTCGGTCTTCTGGTCGGCGCCGACGAGTTTGGCCTCGGTGCGGGTGCCGTCGATGAAGACCGCGGTGACCTTGACGCCCGGGTCCGCGGCGGCGGACGAGATGACGTGCTCGTTGGTGAGGATGTAGCCCTGGGGGTCGATCATCACGCCGGAGCCCTGCTCGCCGGACTCGGCGCCGGGTTTGAACACCTCGAGCGAGACGACGGCCGGGGCGACGCGCTTGGCGATCTCGGCGACCGAACCGGCCGGGCGTTCCTTGCCCGCTTCGGCTTCGGAGATCGTGGCGGAGCCGGTGAGCTCGGTGCCGGTGTCGGCGACCCACCAGCCGACCAGGCCCCCGGCGGCGCCGACGAGCAGCGCGACGACGCCGAGCAGGACGAGCGCCTTCGGCTGCACGCGCCGGCCGAACAGCACCTCGGGCAGGCTCAGCAGGGCACCCGGCGGCCGTTTGGCGGGCTTTTCTTCGTCCTCGGCGGGCATCGCGGGCCCGGCGAGGACGGCGGCGGCGCCCGGATCGCGCCACGGATCGGCGGTCCCGGACCACAGAGGAGGATCGGCTTCCTTCGGTTCACCGGTGGCTTCCCGCGGCCGTTCGAGCAGCACACCTTCGGCCCCGGGCGGCCGCCGGAAGGCTTCGGCGAGCGACTCGGGCGCGGGCGGCGCGAGGTTGACGCCGTTGGCCTTGTGCGGGGTGTAGAGCTTGTCGAACGCCCCGTCGACCCCGCGCGGCCTGCCGAAGACAGCGGCCTGCGCCGGATCGACGGTCGGCCGCGCCAGCGGCCGCGGGCCCAGCCGGTCGCGGTCGGCATCGCGTGCGCCGGGCTCCTCGGGATTCACGTTCGGCTCGGTCATCATTCCCCGGTGCAGAAGATCAGGTGGCTGGGCGTGACGATACCCAAGCCCAGTGCTCGGAGTCTGCCGGTCCGCCAGTGAAATGGCTGTTTCTTGGTGGCTTGTCCACAGGGCCGGGTCGGTGTGGACAACCCGGGCGGGGCAACGCCGTGATCGAGGTTCGCGTCGGGGGTGGCCGATAGACTGGACTCGGGGACGCCCCCCCAGGGAGGGTGGGGGGCGGCAAAGTCGCTTTCTGCCGCGTCCGGGCAGCCTCTCCCCTCGGCTTGGTGTCTCGAATGACCAAGGCCGGGTAGTTAAGGATTCCTCTGCCGCGCAAGCGGTCAACGGAAGGCCGTGAATGGCCCATTGAGGGACTCTATGTCCCTCAATGCGACATTCACGGCCGTGGGCGAGCACCTGAAACCGGGCCAATCGGGCCAATCGGGCCAATCGGGCCAATCGGGCAGCTTGACAGCTCGCTGCCGCAGCTAACTGCCCGGCCTTGCTGCTTCCGGGCCAGTACAACACCGAAGGCCGTCACGATCCCGTGACGGCCTTCAAAGGTCGATCAGCTCAGCGGATGCCCGCCGGCACCGCGACCGGCGTCGTGCTCGCCGGGGTCGGCGGCGGCGCCTGGGGCACCGCCATCTGGGCCGGCAGCAGGTTCGGCGGAGCTCCGCCGCCCGTTTCCGGGGTGCCGTCGCCATCCGCGGACGTTCCCACCAGGGCCAGCGCGCTCAGCACCAAGCCGGACACGACCACGCCCGCGCCCTGGGCCGCGCGGCGCTTGAAGCGGCCACCGCCGAGGACGTTCGGTGACTGTCCCAGCGGAGCCGACGATCCCAACGGCGTCACCCCGCCCAGGACGCCGGCGTCACGCAGGCCCGCGACCCGGTCGGGCCGCTGGACCGCGACGAGCTGGCCGTCGGCGGTGATCGCCAGGTTGTCGGGGCTGCTGGGCAGCTCCGTGTGCTCCGGGATGGACTGCAGGCTCGCCAAGAACCCGGCCGACATCGACGGCGCTCCCGCGCGGCGGATCGCGTCGACGGCCTGCCGCTGCGCGCGGACCTCGGCGGCGCACGCCGCGCAGCGGGTGATGTGCGACGCCGCGCGGTCGCGGGCGCCGTGCGAAAGCTCGCCGTCGACGAACGCGACCACGGCGTCCGGCAGCAGGTGCGACTCGGGGAGTCCCCAGCCTCGCGGTGCGGTCATACCGACACCTTCGCAGACTGCGGTGCGTAAGCGCGCCGGCGCTCGAGCGAAGCGCGCAACGCCTGACGGCCACGGTGGATGCGGCTGCGGACAGTGCCCAGCTTGACACCCAGCGTCGCGCCGATCTCCTCGTACGACAGTCCTTCGACGTCGCACAGCACCACGGCGGCGCGGAACTCCGGCGGCAGCTCGTCGAGCGCGGCCTGCAGGTCCGGGTCCAGGTGGGTGTCGGAGAAGACCTGCTCGGGGCTCGGGTCGTCGCCCACGATGCGGTCGGTGTCCTCCGGCAGGCCCTCCATCCGCACGCGCGAGCGGCGGCGGGCCATGTCGAGGAACAGGTTGGTGGTGATCCGGTGCAGCCAGCCCTCGAACGTGCCGGGCTTGTAGGACGCCAGCGACCGGAAGACCCGGATGAAGGTCTCCTGGGTGAGGTCCTCGGCGTCGTGCGTGTTGCCGGTCAGGCGGTAGGCGAGCCGGTAGACCCGGTCGCTGTGCTCGCGGACGACCTCGTCCCAGGACGGCGGCGTCCAGGCCACCTCGTTCAAGGACACGGCGTCCAGGGTCACGGGCTTGACCGCGGTGGCGGCGTCGTCGGCAACGGCGTTCTGCATCGCGGGAGCAGGCACCTCCATCTTTGTTTCTCCTGTCTGCTCCACCCAACGCGGGCTGTGGCCACGGTGTTCCCCGTGTGGTCGGATTTCAGTCTCTCCGGCCTCCTTATGGTTCTAGTGAGACTGGACTGAGAGCAGGCTGAGAACTTCTTCCCGGGTGCTTACCAGGGAGCCTGCGAGGATTTATCGACAACCAACGCTAACCTCCGTGCGTGAACACGCCCACCCCTGCGGCCGCACCGGCCGATTCCGGGTTCGTCGACGGGTACCTGCCCGACGACGAGGTGCTGTCTTCGGCGCGGGCACGGGCTGAGGACCTGGGCTGCACCCCGCTCAGCGCGGGTGCGGGCGCGACGCTGCGCTTCCTGGCCGCGACGCTGCGTGCGAAGGCCGTCGTCGAGGTCGGCACGGGGGCCGGAGTCAGCGGGCTGAGCCTGCTGCGCGGGATGGCCCCGGACGGCGTGCTGACGTCGATCGACGTCGAACCGGAGTACCAGCGGGCCGCGCGCGTGACCTTCCGCGAGGCCGGGTATCCGCCGGGCCGGACCCGGCTGATCATCGGGCGGGCCCTCGACGTGCTGCAGCGGCTCACGCCGGGCGGCTACGACCTGGTGTTCGTCGACTGCGCGCACATCGAGTACCCGGGCTGCTACGAGCTGGGCGTGTCGCTGCTGCGGCGCGGCGGCATCATCGCGTTCCACAACGTGCTGGTCGGCGGCCGCGTGATCGACCCGTCCCACCGGGACCCGGAGACGCTGGCCCTGCGCGAAGTGGCGCGCGCGTTCCGCGAAGACGAACGCCTGGTCCCGGCCCTGCTGCCGGTCGGCGGCGGCCTGCTGGTCGCCGCGGCGACCTGATCACCTCCCCATCCGTTTCTCACCTGCCCACAGGTTCGTCGAGCTGTGGACAACTCGCCGTTCGCGGCCGGGTTGGTCGGTGGCCGCCGGTAGACTGGAGCGGGGCCGCCCCCCGGGGAGGGTGGGGGCCTGCCGTCCCGGCGACGACCGCGGCCACCGCCAGCAGCAGCCATCCCGCCACCACCGCCACCAGCCACGGCCAGCCGGCGTGCCCGTAGACGTACGCCCCGGCCGCGCCGCCGACGCTGCTGCCCAGGTAGTAGGTCGCCGTGTACATCCCGCCGACCTGGCCGCGCGCGTCTTCGGGGGCGTCGGCCGCCGCCCAGCCGTTCGCCACCGCGTGCGCGGCGAAGAACGCGCAGGTCAGCACCAGGAATCCGGCGATGACCAGCGGCAGCGAGTCCGGCAGGGTCAGCGCCGCGCCGGCCGCCGTCAGCAGCAGCGCGCCGATCAGGGCGCGACGACGGCCGACCCGCGCGACCAGCCGTCCGGCCGCGGCCGAGGACACCGATCCGGTCGCGTAGGCGAGGAACACCAGCGACGCGATCGCCGGGGACAGGTGCAGCGGATCGCCGGTCAGGCGGAAGCCGGCGGCGTTGTACAGGGCGACGAACGAGCCCATCGCGAGCAGCGCGACGGCGTACTGCGCGAGCAGCACCGGCCGCCGCAACGCAGTGACGAGCCCGCGTGCGACGGCGCGAAGGTGGGCGTCGCCCCGCCGGCCGGCGCCGGGCGGCAGCGTCACGACGGTGATCGCCGAGCACACCGCGCCCACGCCCGCGACGACGAGCAGCGCGCCGCGCCAGCCGAGGGGCCCGGCGGTGAACCCGCTGGCCAGCCTGCCGAGCATGCCGCCGACGGTGTTGCCCGCGATCATCGCCCCGACCGCGGCGGCGACGCCCGCGCGGCCGAGGCGTTCGGCCAGGTAGGCGGCCGCCACCCCGGGGAACCCGGCGATCGCGATCCCCTGCAGGGCGCGCAGGACGAGCAAGGCTGGGTAGGTCGGCATCAGCGGCAGCAGCAGTCCGAACACGACCGACGCGACGACCGACGTCAGGATCACCGGCCGGCGGCCGACGACTTCGGACAGCGCGGCGATCGGCAGGACGGCGATGGCGAGCGCGCCGGTCGCGACGCTGACCGCGAGCGCCGCGCCGCCGGGATCGAGGTGGTACTGCGCGGCGAGCTGCGGCAGCACCGGCTGCGGGGCGTAGAGCAGGGCGAAGGAGGAGATCCCGGCGGCGGCGACGGCGGTCTTGACTCGACGCGTGGTGGTCACGAGCTGAAAGTAAGCAGCACTAACCAATACGTCCAATGCGTCACGCTGGCATGATTGATGCGATGACGTATGACTCGCTGTCGGCGCAGGTGGCGCCGCACCTTCCGCTGCTCTCCGCCCTGCGGGAGACGAGGAACGTCACACGGGCGGCCGAGCTGCTCGGCGTGCCGCAGCCGACGGTGAGCCGCCGTCTTGCCGCGCTGGCCGACGCGCTCGGGGCGCCGCTGACCGTCCCGGACGGCCGCGGCATCCGGCTCACGCGGGCGGCGGAACTGCTGGCCGAAGCGGCCGAGCGCGGCCTGGCGGCGGTCGACACCGGCGTCCGGCTGGCGCGCGAGGAGGTGTCGCCGGAGTCGGGGCACGTCGTGCTGGGATTTCTGCACCTGCTCGGGCGGTCGCTGGTGCCTTCGCTGCTGCGCGGATACCGGGCGCGGTACCCGCGCGTGCGGTTCACGCTGGTCCAGGGCTCGCGCCAGGACATGGTCGACCGGCTCGCGGGTGGCGAGCTGGACCTGGCGCTGCTCGCGCCGTTGCCATCCGTTCCCGCGCTGGCCTCCGTGGGCCTGGTGGAAGAGGAGATCCTGCTGTCGGTGCCGTCGGGCCACCGGCTGGCGGGGCGGAGCTCGGTGCGGGTGGCGGAGCTGGCCGACGAGGAGTTCGTGCTGCTGGAGCAGGGTTACGGCGTGCGAACGCTGACGGACGAGCTTTGCGCGGCGGCGGGCTTCACCCCGCGGATCGCGTTCGAGGGCCAGGAGTCGGACACGGTCCGCGGCCTGGTGGCGGCGGGACTGGGGGTGGCGCTGCTGCCGCGGTTCGGCCCGGGCAGCCCGGCCGGGGTCGCGGAGGTGCCGCTGTCGCCGCGGCCGTACCGGACGATCGGGCTGGCGTGGCGGGCCGACGAAGCGATGACCCCGGCGGTGACGGGCTTCCGCGACCACGTCATGGCGACCCGCGCCTAGCCGCGGCCGTCTCGCGGGCCGAAGGCGACCCGGTCGTCGTAGGCCGCGCGGGCGGCGTCGGTGTGCGGCAGGTGCGCGATGCTCCACTCGAGCAGCGGCGGCGTCGCGCAGGCTCACCGAACTGGCTCAGCCGAGCGAAGCCGCCAGCTCCACCAGCGTCCGGGCCGCGAACCCGGTCGCACCGGGGACGACGTCGTCGTAGCTCTTCTCCGAACGGGCCGGCCCCGCGATGTCCAGGTGCGCCCACGGCAGTCCCTCCGTGAACTCGCGCAGGAACAGCGCCGCCGTGATGCCACCCGGGCCTCCCGGGGTCTGGCGGACGTCGCCGAACTCGCCGCGGACGTTCTCCGCGTAGTCCTCCACCAGGGGCATCCGCCACCAGGCCTCGCCCACCCGGGCGCCCGCGGCGGAGACCAGAGCGGCCAAGGAGTCGTCGGAAGCGAACAGCCCGCCCGTGCGCAGACCCAGTGAGACCTTCATCGCGCCGGTCAACGTCGCCGCGTCGACCACGTAGTCCGGGGCGAACCGCTTGATGCCGTACGCCAGCGCGTCGGCCAGGACCATGCGGCCCTCCGCGTCCGTGTTCGCGACCTCGGTCGTCTTGCCGCCGTAGTGGCGGACGATGTCGCCGGGCCGGTACGCCGACCCCGACACGTGGTTCTCCGCCGCCGGCACCAGCGCCGTCACCCGCACCGGCAGCCCCAGCGCCGCGATGCCGCGGATCGCCGCGATCACCGCCGCGCCGCCCGCCATGTCCGTGCGCATCAGATGCATGCCGTCGGCCGGCTTGATCGACAGGCCGCCCGTGTCGAACGTGATGCCCTTGCCCACCAGCAGCAGGTGCTTCGCCGCACCGGACGGCTTGTACGCCATTTCGATCAGCCGCGGCGGCCGCGCCGAACCGCCGCCGACGGCCAGGATGCCGCCGAACCCCTGTGCCGCAAGCCACTTCTCGTCCCGGACGGTCACTTCGACGCCCGGCCCGGCTACCCGGGAAGCCGTGTCCGCGAGCCACGCCGGGGTCTTCACGTTGGACGGCGTGTTCGCGAGGTCGCGGGTGAGCGCCGTCGCGGCAGCCAGCGCCGCGGCACGGGAAACCGGCTCGCCGAAAGCCCCGGAGTTTTCCGCCACCAGCCGCACCGTGCGCACCGACGGCTTCGGGTCCTCGCCGGACACCTTGTACCGGTAGCCACCGAGCAGCAGCCCCAGCACCAGATCGGTGACGTGCTCGCCGCGGGCCTCCTCGGGCAGCGCCAGCTGCACCGCGCGGAACGCCTTGCCGCCCTGCTCGACGTCGTCGGCCAGCGCCGCGTTCACCGCGCGGGCCAGCGCCGCGCCGGTCTTGCGGTACTGCTTCGGCTCGCCGTCGCCGAGCCCCGCGACCCAGCGGGGGCCGTCGCCGGGCACCGTCTGCACGTCGCCCGCCTTGCCGGTGATCCGCACCCCGCCGATCTCGAGGGGCTCGACGTCCTCGCCGTCCGCTGAATCCGCTGGGTCCTCTGGGTCCGCTGGGTCCGCTGGGTCCTCTGCGGGGGCGGCCACCAGCCGGGCCGTCGGGACACCGCGACGGAGCTCGGACGCGATCTCGATGTCGAGCAGATTCGTCGGAACGGGGGGTAGCGGATTACGCACAGTGAGCAACCTTCAGGCGCAGAGGAACCGCGACCCCGGCCTCCGAGGGAGACCGGGGTGCGACGGAAGGACGGATCGAGGGGAGCCGGCTCAGCCGGTGACCTCCTGCAGTGCGGCACCGAGGTCCTTCGCCTCTTCCGCGGAGAGTTCGACGACGAGTCGCCCACCGCCCTCGAGCGGTACGCGCATCACGAGGCCCCGCCCCTCCTTAGTCACTTCGAGGGGACCATCTCCGGTCCGGGGCTTCATGGCCGCCATAGCGTGCTCCCTCCGTCTCAACCGGCGCGCCCGGGTCGCGCTCGCGTGAAAGCCAGCCGGGTCTGGTGCCCATTGTCCCTCATCAGCGGCCGGGCGCATCAGCGGACCGATCTTTTGCCGCCGTATCGGTGCTGGTATGCGGCTCGCGCGAGGTGGAAGACTGTCGGACGACCGATGTTTCCGCGCAAGGAGAAGACGTGACCACATCCGAGGTCCTGCTGACCGCCGACGCCGACGGGGTGCGCACCCTCACCCTCAACCGGCCGCAGGCGTACAACTCGCTGACCGTCGAGCTGAAGGAAGCACTGCTCGCGGCGCTGCGTGAGGCAGCGGACGACGACGCCGTCCGCGCGGTCGTGCTGACCGGTTCGGGCAAGGCTTTCTGCGCCGGGCAGGACCTGAAGGAACATGTGGGACTGCTGCAGGCGGGCGACCCCGCCCCGCTACACACGGTGAAGGAGCACTACAACCCGATCGTCCGGACGATCGTGGCGATGGCGAAGCCGGTCGTCGCGGCGATCAACGGCACCGCCGCCGGCGCCGGGGCCGCCTTCGCCTACGCGAGCGACCTGCGGATCGCCGCCGAGTCGTCGTCGTTCCTGATGGCCTTCGCCAATGTCGGGCTCGGGCCGGACTCGGGCGCGTCGTGGACGCTGCAGCGGCTGGTCGGCTACGGCCGGGCCGCCGAGCTGATGTTGCTGGCCCGGACCATCGACGCGGCGGAGGCGCTACGGCTCGGCCTGATCGGCGAAGTCGTGCCGGACGAGGAACTGCCGGCCCGCGCCCAAGCCGTCGCGGCGAAGCTCGCGGCCGGGCCGACGGTGGCCTACGCGAAGATCAAGAGCGTGCTCAACCTGGCCGCCCAGTCGACGTTCGACGAGGCACTCGACGCCGAGGACGCCGCCCAGAGCGCGCTCGGCGCGACCGCCGACCACACCGAGGCCGTCGAAGCCTTCGTCGGCAAGCGCAAGCCGAACTTCCAGGGCAAGTAGGGGTCGTGAGTGAGAAACAGGGTCAGCACACTGTTTCTCACTCACGACCGCCGCGGCGGACCCAGGGCCGTCAGTTCGCGCGGAAGCAGCCTTGGACGTGGTCGTCGACCATGCCGGTGGCCTGCATCAGGGCGTAGCACGTCGTCGGGCCGAGGAAGACGAAGCCGCGCTTCTTCAGCTCCTTCGCCATCGCCTTGGACTCGTCGGTGATGGCCGGGACGTCGGCCATCGTCTTCGGCCGCTTGTGCGACGAAGGTGCGAACGACCACAAGAGGTCGTCCAGCGGCGTGTCCAGCGAGGCGATCGCCCGCGCGTTCTTGATCGCGGCCAGGATCTTCGCGCGGTTCCGCACGATCGACGCGTCCTGCATCAGCCGCTCGACGTCGGCATCGCCGAACTTCGCCACCTTCACCGGCTTGAACTGCTTGAACGCCTTCCGGAAGCCCTCGCGCTTGCGCAGGATCGTGATCCACGAAAGCCCCGACTGGAACGACTCCAGGCACAACCGCTCGTACAACTCGTCCTGCCCGTGGAGCGGCACACCCCACTCTTCGTCGTGGTACGACACGTAGTCCGGGGTCGAATTGCCCCAGCTGCACCGCGCGACGCCGTCGGCGCCGGTCAGTTCACTCATCCCCACCCACCGAATAGTTCTCCGCGAACCGCGCGAACCGCCGCAGCGACTGGCGCACCCCCAGCGCGAGCGCCGGCTGTACGACCGGCCAGCCGAGCCTGCCCAGCGGCCCGAACGGCAGCCGCAGGTGCTCGGCCCAGACGAACGTCGAACGCGCCGCATCCTTCGGCACCACCTGGAACACGCCCGTGCCCCGCACGACGCGGCCGAGGTGCCGGACCGCGCACCGCACCGGCGGCTCCCAGCTGGTGATCTCCATGGTGTCGGTGAAGCCGACGCCGGCCACCCCGGTGAACGCGGCCAGCCGCGAGCCGACGCTGCGGCCGTTGCCCTCGACCACTTCGACCTCGGTGCCGAGCATCCACTCGCCCTGGCGCGCCCAGTCCGTCAGCGCGAGCCAGGTCGTCCCGGCCGGGGCGCGGACGTCGACCGAGAGCACCAGGTCGGTCACTCGGCGCCCTCGGACGAGTTCTCCCGCTCGCGCTCGCGCTGCTCCAGCTCGGCCACCCGGGTGCGCAGCTCGTCGATCTCGACGCCGAGGCGGCGCAGCACCCAGTCCACTTCGGACATCTTGTAGCCGCGCAGCACCTGCTGGAAGCGCACGTCCTGCAGGTCGTCACCGGTGATGTCCTCGGCGGGCAGCCGCGTGGGCGAGCTGCCCGGCGGCAGCGGGGCGAGCTCCTCGCCCCGGCCGAACACCACGGCGGCGAGCAGGAACACCACGGCGGCCACCAGCAGCATGACTACGAGGTAGATCAGCGCGGTCGTCACGTCACGATCGTGGCATACCCGCCCCAGGATCGTCGCGCGAGCACGACGAGGCGGACCGAAAGCAGCACCCAGGCGACCATCAGCACGGCACACGGAACGCTCAGGAACAAGCGGGAAACGTCGACGACGCCGGTCGCGCCGATCAGCAGCCCGACCGAGGCGAGGTTGATCCCGACGGCCAGCGCGATCAGGATGCCGCAGAACCGGGCGAGGCGGACGGCGTCGAGGCGCCGGCTGAGCCAGCGGGTGCCGAGCAGCGCGAGCAGGCCGATCACCGGGACGAGGAACACCGCACCGTGGGAAGCGTGCGCGACCACGCGGTACCAGTCCGGCGTCGACGTGGGCAGATTCGTCCAGGCGCCGAAGGTGAGGATGCGCGCGTAGTCCCACGAGATCTGCATCGCGGGCACGCCCAGCACCAGCTTCCACAGCGTGCGGACGCCGCTGAGCATGCCCAGCTCGGCCTGGTAGTCGCGGGCGACGACCGGCGCCGGGCCGAACTCGGCTACGGCGCGCCGCTCGGCGTCCTCGTCGCTCCAGCCGCCGGCGCGGTAGGCGTCGGCGGCGTCGTGCAGGCCGTCGCGGGCCTCGGCCAGCAGGTCGGCCTTGAAGCGGCCGCACCCGTGCAGTCTCCGGTCGAGGTCCGTCAGGTATTCGTCGATCATGCTTGCAGTACTCCCCCGATGACCGCGGTGAACTCCCGCCACTCGGCGCGCTCGGCCTGCAGGGCCTGCTGGCCGGTGCGGGTGAGGCGGTAGGTGCGCCGCTTGCGGCCGGACACGACGTCCCACTCGCTGGCCAGCCAGCCGGCCCGCTCGAGCCGGCGCAGCGCCGGGTACACGGTACCGGTGGGCAGGTCGAGCGCGCCGTCGCTGCGCAGCTGAAGGGCCTCGATGATCGCGTAGCCGTGCAGTTTCCGGCCGTCGAGCACGGCCAGCAGCAGCGCGTCGAGGTGCCCCCGCAAGGTGTCCGCCTTCATAGGTACGCAGTCTACGCATCCCACCCCGGGAAGGCTATTGCCCGGAGACCCCGAAGACACCGGGGCATTTCCCGGAGATGACCCGGATCTCATGGATTTGGTGGCTACATGTAGCCAGACTACGTATATAGTCGGCCGCCATGGACGCACTCCCGATCGCGAGACTCCAGTTCGCGACGACGACCTCGTTCCACTTCCTGTTCGTGCTGCTCACACTGGGGCTGGTCACGCTGGTGGCCGTGATGCAGACGCGCTGGACGCTCGGCGGCAAGCCGGAACTGCTGCGGATGACGCGCTTCTGGGGCCGGCTGTACGTGATCAACTACGCGCTGGGCATCGTCACCGGAATCGTGATGGAATTCCAGTTCGGGCTGACCTGGACCGGGCTTTCCACATTCGCCGGCGACGTCTTCGGCGCGCCGCTGGCCATCGAGACGCTGGTCGCGTTCTTCCTGGAGTCGACCTTCCTCGGCCTGTGGATCTTCGGCTTCGGGCGCATGCACAAGGGCCTGCACCTGGCGCTGATCTGGCTGGTCACGCTGACCGCGTACGCGTCGGCGCTGTTCATCATGCTGGCCAACTCGTTCCTGCAGAACCCGGTGGGCAGCCACGTCGAGAACGGCACGCTGCACCTCGACGACTTCGGCGCGCTGTTCGCGAACCCCGCGCTGGCCGCTTCGCTGCCGCACGTCGTCGGCGCCGCGATCCTGACCGGCGGCTTCTTCGTCGTCGGCGTCAGCGCCTGGCACTTCCTCAAGCGCACCACCGAGATCGAGTTCTTCCGCCGGTCGATGCGCGTCGGCGTGGTGGCGTCGCTGATCGGCGCGTTCTTCGTGATCGAGCAGGGCTTCGCGCAGTTCGCCGAGCTCGCGAAGTACCAGCCGGACAAGCTCAAGGACGGCGGTGTCGGCCTGCCGCTGGGCCTGATGATCATGCTCGGGTTCGTGATGTTCCTCTGCGCGATCCTCGGCGGGGTCCTCCTGATCCGGAACTGGATCACCAAGGCGCGCTTCCTGCACTACCTGATGGTCGCGGCGATCCCGTTGCCGTTCGCGGCCGCGATCCTCGGCTGGCTGGTGCGCGAGCTCGGCCGCCAGCCGTGGCTGGTCTGGGGGAACCTGCGCACCGCCGACGCGATTTCGGACGTCCCCGCCGGCCAGATCCTGTTCTCGTTCATCGCCTTCTCACTGCTGTTCGCCGCGCTCGCGGTCGCCGACTGGGTGCTCATGGCGCGGGTCGCCAAGCGCGGCCCGGAGCCGGTCGAGGAGCCCGCCGAACTGCCCGTCCTGAGCGGAGTCTGACCGATGGTGACCATCTGGTGGTGCGTGCTGGGGCTGCTGACCTGCGGGTACTTCGCGCTGGCGGGGTACGACTACGGCGTCGGCATGCTGCTCCCCGTGTTCGAGGCCGACGAGCGGCGGCGGCGCCGGACGCTCGGCGCGCTCGGGCCGTTCTTCCTGGCCAACGAGGTGTGGCTGGTGGCCGCGGTCGGCCTGTTGTTCGGCGCGTTCCCGCACCTGGAGGGCAAGGTGTTCGCCGGGGCGTACGTCCTCGTCGTGACGCTGCTGCTCGGCCTGGTCACGTTCACCGCGTCGATGCAGCTGCGCAGCCGCCGCCCGGACGCGCGGCGCGGCGCCTGGACCGCCGGCATCGTCGGGGGCGCGCTGGTGACGGCGCTGTCGTGGGGCCTGTTCCTCGGCAACCTGGTGCTCGGCCTGCCCCTGGACGCCGACGGCTCGCCGTCCGGGAACGTCCTCGCGCTCTTCGACCCCTACGCCGTGCTGTGGGGGCTCGGGTTCGTCGCCTTGTTCTGCCTCCAGGGCGCGGTGTTCCTCGCCGTGCGCGCGCCGGCGGAGGTGACCGGACGCGCGGTGCGGCTGGCGAAGGCCTTCGTGGCTCCCGTTTTCGCCTTCCTCGTCATCGCCACGGTGTGGGGTTTCTTCGCCCTCGACGGCGGCACCTCGCTCGGCGTGGGCGTGGTCGCGCTGGCCTTCGCCGCCATCGCCGTCACCCGCGTGGGCCTGGCGGCCCGGCGGTACCGGGTGGCGCTCGTCGGCGCGATGGTGCTTTCGGCCTGCCCGGCCCTGCTCGCCGGAACCCTGCGGTTCCCGGCCGTGCTGGTCTCCCCCGGGTACGCGCTGACCGTCGACCAGGCGGCGACCGCGCCGGGGACGTTCGCGGTGCTGGCCTGGTTCGCCCCGCCGGCGGTGCTGGTGCTCCTGGTGGTGCAGTGGCTGACCTGGCGCACGCACCGGCGTCCCGTCGACCAGCGCTCGCTGCTGCACTTCTAGGGGGACGTGGTGCCTGCTCTGCCCGGACTCCGGCGGTACCTGGCCGTGCTGAGCGTGCTCGCGGTGCTCACCGCGGGCGCGATCCTGATCCAGGCCGAGGGACTGGCCACGCTGCTGACCGGCGGCGGGGTGAGCTGGTTCCTGGCCGCGGCCATCGCTTCGCGGGTCGCGCTTTCCCTCGCTCACGGTGTCCTCGGTGGACGGTTCGCGGCCTCGGTGCGCGGCGGGCTGCGCCGGCGGTTGCTCGAGTCGTCTTCGGACCGCGCGGGCGTCGTCGCGACGCAGGTCACGCGCGGTGTCGACGCCACGGACAGCTACTTGACCGGGTACCTGCCGTCGCTGGTCGTGTCGGTGGCGGTGCCGGTCGCGGTCATCGTGCGGCTGTTCACGACGGACCTGACGTCGGCGCTCGTCGTCACCGCGACGCTGCCGCTGATCCCGGTGTTCGCGATCCTCGTCGGCAAGGCGGCGTCGGCGCAGGCCGAGCGGCAGTGGGGCTTGCTCACGAAGCTGGGCGGGCACTTCCTCGACGTCGTGCGCGGGCTCGGCACGCTGAAGGTGTTCGGGCGGGCGTCGGGGCAGGCGGAAGTGGTCCGGTCGATGGCGCGCGCGCACGCCGACGCGACGATGAAGACGTTGCGGGTGGCGTTCCTGTCGTCGCTGGTGCTGGAGCTGGTCGCGACGCTGTCGGTGGCGCTGGTCGCGGTGCCGATCGGGTTCCGGCTCCTGGGCGGCGGGCTGGACGCGCGGACGGCGCTGCTGATCCTGGTCCTGGCACCGGAGGCCTACCTGCCGCTGCGGGCGGCGGGCGCGAAGTTCCACGCGGCGGCGGAGGGGTTGACGGCGTTGCGGGAGGCGCTCGCGGTGCCGGTGGTTTCCGTTCGCACCGCGGCCCGGACCCGTCGCCGTGGCGCGCCTTCCTTGGTCCTGGAGCGAGTTTCGGTTTCCTACGACGGGGTCTGCGCACTGTCCGAAGTGGATCTTTCGGTGCCTGCCGGTTCGCACGTGGCCTTGGTGGGGCCGAGCGGATCCGGCAAGAGCACGTTGCTGGCGGTGCTGCTGGGGTTCGTGCCGCCGACGTCGGGACGGGTCCTGGTCGACGGCGTCGACCTGCGCTCGCTTTCGCCGGACGGCTGGCTGGCCGACATCGCGTGGGTCCCGCAACGGCCGACGCTGTTCCGGGGATCGCTGGCTTCGAACATCGCGCTGGGTCTTCCCGGCGCCGACATCGTGACAGCGGCCCGGGCGGCGGCGCTGGACTCGGTGGTGGCGGGGTTGCCGGCGGGCTACTCGACCCCGGTGGGCGAACTGGGCGAGGGACTGTCGGCGGGCCAGCGGCAGCGGATCGGCTTGGCGCGGGCACTGGCCCGGACATCGGCGGGCTTGATCCTGCTCGACGAGCCGACGGCCCGGCTGGACGCCCGCACGGAGGCGGCGGTCCTTTCGGCGACCCGGCGCCTCCTGCCGGACCGGACGGCGGTGCTGGTCGCCCACCGCCCGGCGATGGTTTCGCTGGCGGACCGGGTGGTGGAGCTGCGCGAGGGCCGGATTCGCACGGAGGTGGCGGCATGAGCCGGTTGTCAAGTTTTCTGTCCACAGGGCAGCAGTCATCCACAGATCGCCGAACGGCCGCTTCACGCGGTCCGGCGCCGGTACGATGGAACTGGGGACGCCCCCCGGGACGGGTGGGGGCTGCTCTGCGGACCTGGGGCGTGTCCACAAAGGACGTCCTGCGGCTGCTCCGCGCCGCGTTCCTCGGTGCCGGGGCCGAACTCGCCGCGCTCGCCCTCATGGCCACCGCTGCCTGGCTTCTTCTCCGCGCCGCCGAGCGGCCACCGCTGGCCGCGCTGACCGTCGCCATCGTGGCCGTTCGCACGCTGGCCCTTCTGCGCGGCGGGCTGCGGTACGCCGAACGCCTCGCCGGGCACGAAGTCGTGCTGCGGTGGCTGGGCGCCCTGCGCGCCCGCGTCTACCAAGCCCTCGCGCCCGGCTCCCGGTACTCCGGCGGGGATCTCGTCACCCGGCTCGTGTCCGATGTGGACGCTCTGCAGGACGCCGTCCTGCGGTGGCTGTTGCCGGCCGGAGTCGCCGCGCTCGTCGGGACCGCCGCCGTCGCCGTCACCGCCACCGCGTCCGCGGCGGCCGCCGCCGCGCTCGTGGCCGGGCTGCTCACCGCGGGCGGGTTCCTGCCGTGGCTGGTCGTCCGCGTCACCGCCAACGCGGGCAAAGCCCACGCCCCGAAGCGCGCCGAGCTGGCCGAGCACGCCGTCGAGCTCGTCACCGGGCAGCGGGAGCTCGTCGCCGCCGGCGTGCTGGAGGAGAAACGAAGCACAGCGCACGCGGTGGTCGACGAGCTCGCCGGAAGCGAACGGACCGTTTCGGCCAAGACTGCCCTGCTCGCCGCCGCAGGCACCCTCGTCCAGCTCCTCACCACCGTCGCCGTCGCCCTGCTCGCGGACGCCTCCGTGCCGTGGACCGCCGCGCTGGCACTGGCCGCCATGACGGCGTTCGAGGTCGTCCTCCCGCTGATCGGCGCCGCGCGCCGCGTCCCGGAGATCCGCGCGTCGGCCGCCCGGGTCCGGGCCGTGCTCGCCGAGCCGGCCGCCAGCGGCACCCGCACCCCGGGGCCAGGGCACTTCCGGCTCGCCGCAGCCACCCTCCGCCACCCAGGCCGCGCGCCCGCGCTGAAGAACGTCGACCTCGACCTTCCGCCCGGCAAGCGCGTCGGGATCCTCGGCCCGAGCGGCGCCGGCAAGACGACGCTGCTCCGTCTGCTCCTCGGGACCGAAATCCCGACGGAAGGACAGGTGACGCTCGACGGCCACCCGCTCGCCGAGTACGAAGACCTCTCGAAAGTCATCTCGGGAGCCGAAGCCGACGCCCACGTCTTCCACACGACCGTCCGCGAGAACCTCCTGATCGCGAAGCCGGGCGCGACCGACGCCGAAATGCGCGAAGCCTGCGAAACCGCGGGCTTCGACCTGGCGCTGGACCGCGAGACAGGCCCGGACGGCGACGCGCTGTCCGGCGGCCAGCGGCAGCGGCTGATCCTCGCCCGCGCGGTCCTGGCCGCACCCCCGGTCCTGGTGCTCGACGAGCCCGTCGAAGGCCTCGACCCCGCCCACGGCGACGCCGTCCTCAAGCGCGTTCTCGACACCGCGAAAGGCACCGTCGTCCTCGTCACCCACCGCCCCGAGCACCTCGACGGCTTCGACGAGGTCCTCACCCTCGAGGACGGGCGAGCACTTCCCGCATCGGCGGCCGGTCGGCGACCCGGACGTCCGTGACGTCCGGCAGCCACTCCTCGTCGACCTGCACGAACTGCGTGAACGGCGCGTCCGCGGCCGGGACCCCGCAGCGCGCGAGCGCCGTGCCGAGGATCTGCCGGGACATCACACCCAGCTGGGGCAGCGACCGGTTCCGGTGCTTGCGGACCCCGAGGTTGACCTGCGCGAGCCCGTCGAGGCCGTACCGCGCCTCGGCGTCGAGCAACAGCCCGATCTCGACGCCGTACCCGGCGGCGAACGGCACCGATTCGAGGAACTCGCGGGTGCCCGCGTACTCGCCGCCGAGGGGCTGGACCAGCCCGCCGAGCGCCGGGCGCAGCGCCGACAGCACCGGCCGCGCGAGCAGTTCGGTGACGCGCCCGCCGCCATCGCTCTCCAGCCGCAGCGGACGCCGGTAGAAACCCTTGACCAGGTGCACGCCCGGCGCCGTCAGCAGCGGGCCGAGCAGCGACGGCACGAACGCCGGATCCGGGTCGACGAGGTCGGAGTCGAGGAACACGACGAAGTCGCCGCTGGTGGCGGCCAACGAGCGCCACAGCACCTCGCCCTTGCCGGGCACCGGCGGCAGGTCCGGCAGGACGTCCTCACGGCGGACCACCCGCGCGCCGGCGGCCTCGGCGGTTTGCGCGGTGGCATCCGTGGAACCCGAGTCCATGACGACGAGCTCGTCGACGACCCCGCCGAGCAGCGGCCGCACCGAGGCGACGACGTCGCCCACGGTCCGCTCTTCGTCCAGCGCCGGTAGCACGACCGAAACCGTCCGGTCACCCTTCGCGGCCAGGATGTCGCCGGGCGTCCAACCGGGCTCCTGCCACGTACGCCGCTCGAACCAACTCACGAGTAGCGATCGTGCCATGCTGATGGCACCGCATCCGAGGAGGAGGACCACTTGATCGCGCTGCTTGTCCGCTTCGTGCTGGGACCGCTGGCCAGGGCGTTGTACCGGCCCGAGGTGAACGGCGTGGAGAACGTGCCCACCACGGGCCCGGTGCTCCTGGCGGCCAACCACCGGGCGGCCCTCGACACCGGCGTGATCACGTTCGCGACCCCGCGGCAGGTCAAGTTCCTGGGCAAGGCGGAGTACTTCGTCGGCAAGGGCGTCAAGGGCAAGCTCCTGGCCGGGTTCCTCGGCGGCCTCGGCTACGTGCCGGTCGAGCGCGGCAACGCCCAGGCGGGGCTCGCCGCGCTGGAGGCGGCCCGCAAGGTGCTCGACGCGGGTGGCGTCTTCGCGATCTACCCCGAGGGCACCCGCTCGCTGGACGGCCGGCTGCACCGCGGCCACACCGGCGTCGCGGCGCTGGCCCTGGCGACCGGCGCGAAGGTGGTGCCGGTGGCGCTGACCGGCACCGAGAACCTCCAGCCGAAGGGCGCCCGCATCCCCCGGCTCGCGAAGATCGGGATCACGTTCGGCAAGCCGCTGGACTTCTCGCGCTACGAAGGCCAGGACTATTCGCCGGCGATCCGCCGGTCGGTCACCGACGAGGTCATGTACACGATCCTGGAGCTTTCGGGTCAGGAGTACGTCGACACCTACCACAAGCGCCCCAGCGAAGGCGTCGCCTGACGTTCACCAGGGCACCGGACCCTCGTCGTCGACGAAGGTGCCGGTCGGGCCGCCGGCGGGGATCGTCGCCATCCGGACCGCCGCCACCGCGCCCTGGGCCGGCGTGCGGTAGCCGGAGTGGTCGTTGAGGTCGGTGGCGCAGTAGCCCGGGCAGACGGCGTTGACGAGGACGCCGTCCGCGCGCAGTTCCCTCGCGTACTGGATCGTCAGCGCTGTCAACGCGGTCTTCGACGGGGTGTAGCCCGCCGAAATGGGCAGGTGGACGGCAAGTTCCGGATCGGCGTTCCTGGCCAAGGACGCGGCGCCGCTGGACACGTTGACGATGCGCGGCGCGGCCGACCGGCGCAGCAGCGGCAGCAGGGCGTTGGTGACCGTGACGACGCCGAAGAAGTTCGTCTCGAAGATCGCGCGAAGAGTGCCGACGTCGGCGGACGCGGGGCGCTGGTTCGAGAGGTCCGTGCCCGGCGGGCGGCTGATGCCCGCGTTGTTGATCAAGACGTCAAGGCGGCCGTAGCGGGCCTCGATGGCGTCGGCCGCGACGGCGACCGACGCCGGGTCGGTCACGTCGAGCACCACCGAATCGGCGCCCAGTTCCGCGGCGGCCTTCTCGCCGAGTTCGGCGCTGCGGGCGCCGACGACGATGGTGTGCCCAAGAGCGGCGAGCTGAGCGGCGATCTCGCGGCCGATGCCCTTGTTCGCGCCGGTGACCAAAGTGATTTCGTTCATGGCTCCAGGACACCAGCGGGGTGCCCGCGCCGGCCAACACCGATGCCGCATCGGCCGATACCCTGGTGATATGGAGACGCGGGAGCTCGCGTATTTCGTCGCCGTTGCCGAAGAACTGCACTTCGGCCGTGCGGCGCAGCGCCTCGGCATGGCGCAGCCTCCGCTGTCTCGCGCCATCCAGCAGCTCGAACGCCGGATGGGTGTCACGCTGCTGGAACGCACGAGCCGCGGCGTGAACCTGACGCCCGCGGGCGCGGTTTTCCTTGCGGAGAGCCATAAAGCGCTGGACGCGGTCGAGGCCGCGGTGCGCCGGGCGCGGCGCGCGGGGCAGGAGGTGCCGCGGCTGCTGGTGGCGATGAAGCCCGACGGCGACGCGGGCCTGCTCGACCGGATCCTGCCCGGCTACCGGGCCGACCCGGACGCCGTCGAGGTCGAAGTCGTCGTGTGCGGGTTCGGCGAGCAGGCCCGGATGCTGCGCGACGGCCGCGTCGACCTGGCGTTCCTGCACGGCGCGTACGACGACCTCGCGGGGTTCGACACCGAGCTGCTGCTGGAGCAGGACCAGGTGGCGATGCTCTCCCGCGGCCACCGGCTGGCCGGCCGCGCGGCGCTGGTCCTCGCCGACCTCGACGGCGAGCCGCTCCCCCGCTGGCCCGGCAGCGACGGGACCGGTCCCGAGGTGCGCGACCCGGGTCAGCTGCTGCAGCTGGTGGCGCTGGGCCAGGTCGTCGCCGTGGTTCCGGAGTCGGCGAGGCGCCACGTACGGCCGGACGTGGCGTGCGTGCCGGTGCTCGACGCGCCTCGGACTTCGATCCTGCTCGCGTGGCCCGACCGGACACGGTCGCGGGCGGTGGCCGCGTTCGTGCGGGCGTGCACCGACGTCAGATCCCCGGCGGCTCCTTCGCCCACTTCGGCGCGGCCGGCGGCTCGTACGTCTCGAACCGGTCCAGCAGCACCGCCGGGTCCGCGTCCGTCAGCAGCAGTTCCCGGTAGCCCGGCTTGACGAACCCTTCGCTGACCATGTGGTCGGCGAAGGTCATCAGCGGGGCGTAGTAGCCGTCGACGTCGACGAGGCCGATCGGCTTGCCGTGCAGGCCGAGCTGGGCCCACGTCCAGACCTCGAACAGCTCCTCCAGCGTGCCCGCGCCACCGGGGAGCGCGAGGAAGCCGTCGGACAGGGCCGCCATCTTCGCCTTGCGTTCGTGCATGTCCTTGACGACGTGCAGCTCGGACAGCCCGGCGTGCGCGATCTCGACGCTCGAAAGCGCCTCCGGGATCACCCCGATCACCTCACCGCCCGCGGCCAGTGCCGCGTCGGCGACCACGCCCATCGTGCCGACGCTCGCGCCGCCGTAGACCAGGCCGATACCGCGCTGGGCCAGCAGCTTGCCGAGCCCGGCCGCCTGCTCGGCGTAGCGCGGCGAGAAGCCCATCGCCGAACCGCAGAACACGCAGATCCGGCGCATCAGTGCGTGTCTTCCCACGCCTGGTAGGACTCCTGCACCACGCGGACGGCGTCGTCGATGTCGTCGGTGACGTGCAGGAGACCCAGGTCGTGCGGGCTGATCTTGCCCTCGGCCTGCACGGTCTTGGCGATCCAGTCGTAGAGCCCGCCCCAGTAGTCGCTGCCGAACAGCACCACCGGGAACTTCGTGACCTTCTTGGTCTGCACCAGGGTCAGCGCCTCGAACAGCTCGTCGAGCGTGCCGAAGCCGCCAGGCAGGCAGATGAAGGCCTGCGAATACTTGATGAACATCGTCTTGCGGGCGAAGAAGTAGCGGAAGTTGACGCCGAGGTCGACCCACGGGTTCAGGCCCTGCTCGAACGGCAGCTCGATGCCGAGCCCGACGGAGAACCCGCCGGCCTCGGCCGCGCCGCGGTTGACCGCCTCCATCGCGCCGGGGCCGCCGCCGGTCATCACGGCGAAACCGGCGTTGGCCAGCGCGGCGCCGATCTTGCGGCCGAGCTCGTACTCGGGGCTGTCGCGCTTGGTGCGCGCCGAGCCGAACACGGTGACCGCGCGCGGGACCTCGGCGAGGGCGCCGAAGCCCTCGACGAACTCGGCCTGGATCCGCAGCACCCGCCACGGGTCGGTGTGCACCCAGTCGCTCGGGCCGCGCGAGTCCAGCAGCCGCTGGTCGGTGGTGCTGCCCTGGTCGCGGCGGTCGCGACGCAGCACGACCGGGCCCTTGTGGCGCTCTACCGGGCGTTCGGGGTACTGGCCGTCCGGCCATTCAGACTCTTCGCTCACCTCGCCATGCTACGGCCTGGCCGCCAGTGAAAATGCCAAGAGTGCCGTGGAGGTGAAGCCGATGGCCGGCTCGTTGCCGGGCCATGAACTCGAGTCGTCCGCGTGGCGGCTTCCCTGGCCGTCGAAGGATTCATACGGACGGGTGCATTCCCGGGCGGGCGGGTCGGCGAAGTCGCCGGTCCCCCATCACGAGTGATGCCCCTCCAATCACGTGAGATGCCTCCCCGGTCACCACGCTTCGCGTGATCCGGCGCGGGACTCGCGTGATTGAACGCGGGACTCGCGTGATCCGGCGCGGTGAATTGGTTCAGACCGGTGGGCGGTCCGGACGCGGGCTCAGGCAGCGCGAACTCCGGCGTTCGGATGGTGTCCGGGACAATCCCTACGAAAGTCGTTCCGGGACGGACGGCGCGGGAAATTCCCTGCTGCGACGGGGTTTGTACGAATTGAGCCGCTGGTCCGGAACGCGGCGTTGGTCCGTTCGGCGCATTGACGTCCCGATCCACTGATCCTTTACTCAGATGCGTCCGGACGCATACCTCCTGTCGGCAGGCCGGACACGTCTCCCCGCTTTCCCTTACCTGTTCACGATTCTGCCTTCATGGAAGGAAGACCTCGATGACCCATCGTGGGTTCAGAACGGGCTTGGCGGCGGCCGCCGGGCTCGCCATGACACTCGCGCTGCCGGTGCCACCGGCGAGCGCGACCCCGGCCGTCGCCCAACCGGCCGCCCCCGAAGCGGTGGCCGCCCGCGCGGCCGACCAGGCCGCCGCGAGCGGCCTCGACGCGCTGCGCCGCGGCCCCGCCGAAGCGTTCCAGCGCGTCGGGTTGACCGCCGGCGGCGGCGGCCTCTTCTACGGCGCCTACCAGCGGACCTACCAGGGCCTGCGGGTCGTGGGCGGGGACGCGGTGGTCGTCGCCGACGGGGCCGGGCGCGTCCGCGGCACCAGCGCTGCCGAGACCGCGCCGATCAGCGTCGCAACACAGGCGCTCGTCGACGCCGCGAAAGCCGCTGCCATCGCGCGCGCTCAACTGCCCACTGTGGACAGTGTGAGCGCGCCGGAGAAGGTGGTGCTGGCCGGGGCCGGCCCGAAGCTCGCCTACGAGGTCGTCGTCGCCGGGCGCACCGCCACGGCGCCGAGCAACCTGCACGTGTTCGTCGACGCGGCGACCGGCGCGGTGCTCGACAAGCGGGACGACGTCAGGACGTTCGACTCCGGCGCGAAGCGCCAGGCCCAGCCCGGCACGGTGAACCTCGCGGGCACCGGGAACAGTTACTACGTCGGCAATGTCTCCATCGACACGACGCAGTCCGGCAGCACGTACACGATGCGCGACCCGGGCCGCACCGGTCTCAGCTGCGGCCGTGAAGGCGGCTCCGTCTACAGCGGCACGGACGACAACTGGGGCAACGGCTCCGGCACCGACCTCGAAACCGCCTGCGTCGACACGCTGTACAGCGTCCAGACCGAGTGGAAGATGCTGAGCGAGTGGCTCGGCCGCAACGGCATCAACGGCAGCGGCACCGGCTACCCGGCTTCGGTGGGCCTCGGCGACGTCAACGCCTACTGGAACGGCTCGTCGACCCACTTCGGCCACTCGCAGGACAACAAGCGCCAGGCCACTTCGATGGACGTCGTCGGCCACGAGTTCGGGCACGGCGTCTTCCAGTTCACCCCGGGCGGTGCCGGTTCCGGCAACGAAAACGGCGGCATGAACGAGTCGACCGGCGACATCTTCGGCGCGCTCACCGAGGCGTACGCGAACAACGCCAAGGACACGCCGGACTACGAGGTCGGCGAGGGCGTCAACCTGGTCGGCGACGGCCCGATCCGCTACATGTACCAGCCGTCGAAGGTCGGCGACCCGAACTGCTACTCCTCGTCGATCCCGAGCACCGAGGTGCACGCCGCCGCCGGCCCGCAGAACCACTGGTTCTACCTGCTCGCCGAGGGCTCCAACCCCGGTGGCGGCAAGCCGGCCAGCCCGACCTGCAACAACTCTTCGGTCACCGGCGTCGGCATCCAGAAGGCCGGCAAGATCTTCTACAACGGCCTGCTGAAGAAGACCTCGTCGTGGAACCACAAGGCCGCCCGCAAGGCGACCCTCGAAGCCGCGATCGCCCTGTTCCCGGGCAGCTGCACCGAGTACAACGCCACCAAGGCCGCGTGGGACGCCGTCTCCGTCACCGCCGCGACCGGCGAGCCGGCCTCCTGCAGCGGCGGCGGCCCGGACTTCTCGGTCGCGCTGAACCCGGCTTCGGGTTCCGTGCAGCCGGGTGGCACGGCCACCACGACCGTCAGCACCGCGATCACCTCCGGCGCGGCCCAGTCGATCACGCTGTCGGCTTCCGGTCTGCCCGCGGGCGCGACCGCGACGTTCAGCCCGGCCACCATCCAGGCGGGTGGCACGTCGACGCTGACCATCGCGACTTCCGCGTCGACGCCGAACGGCACCAGCCAGGTGACCATCACCGCCGACGGGGCGAGCACCGACCACACCGCGCAGTACGCGCTGACCGTCGGGACCACCTCGTCGTGCGCCCCGGTGAGCAACTCGACGCGGCTCGACATCCCGGACTACCCGGGCGCCGCGGTCAGCAGCACCAACACCGTTGCGGGCTGCGCACGCAACGCGTCTTCGACGACAAAGGTCGAAGTCCACATCACCCACACCTACAGCGGTGACCTCGTTCTCGACCTCATCGCCCCGGACGGCACCAGCTACCGCATGAAGAACTCCAGCAGCAGCTCCACGCCCAACATCAACACCACCTACACCGTCAACGCCTCCACCGAAACCGCCAACGGAACCTGGAAACTCCAGATCAAGGACGTCGGCCCCGCCGACACCGGCTACCTCTCCAGCTGGACCCTCACCATCTAGCGCCTCAAGGCCGTGAATGTCGCATTGAGGGACTTAAAGTCCCAAAAATATCGAAAAACACCAGTTGAGGCCCAACGCCCACCCACGATAACACCCCCCCGTATAGGGGGAGAAAAA
>NZ_JBFBBN010000010.1:178559-201693 GCF_040682715.1 Amycolatopsis sp. NPDC051128
CGCGAGCCGGGCGTCGAAATCGATGAAGGCGGATTTCATCGCGTTGATGGTGAACCAGCGGATCAAGTCCCTCAATGCGACATTCACGGCTGTTCTCCCCAACCCCCACTGAAGGAACTCACCGCCATGAAGTGGAAGACAAGAGTCGGCGCCGGGGTCACCGCCCTGGCCGCCGTGCTGGGTGTGGTCATCGCACCCGGAGGCGCCACAGCCACCGCCGCGGCGCTCGCCGCCCCGGACATCTCCCTCGCCAACATCAAGACCCACCTCAACCAGCTGCAGACCATCGCGACCAACAACGGCGGGACGCGCTCGGCGCGCGGCGGCGGTTACGCGGCTTCGGTGTCCTATGTGGAAACCCTGCTCAAGAACGCCGGGTACACGACGACCCGGCAAACGTGCACCAGCTGCCTGGGGCAGTCGCAGAACCTGATCGCGGAGTGGCCGCAGGGCGACGCGAGCCAGGTGATCATGCTCGGCGCGCACCTCGACAGCGTGAGCGCCGGCCCCGGCATCAACGACAACGGCTCCGGCAGCGCGTCGATCCTCGAGACCGCGCTGACGCTGGCCCGCACCAACCCGGCGATGGCCAAGCGCGTCCGCTTCGGCTGGTGGGCCGACGAGGAGTCCGGCCTGGTCGGGTCCAAGTACTACGTGAACAACCTGTCGAGCGCCGAGCGCACGAAGATCAAGACCTACCTCAACTTCGACATGATCGGCTCCAAGAACTGGGGCTACTTCGTCTACGACGACGTCGCGTCGGTCAAGGCCGTCTTCGACGAGTACTTCACCTCGATCGGCATCCAGACCGAGGGCGACAGCGAAGGCGACGGCCGGTCCGACCATGCGTCGTTCAAGAGCGCGGGCATCCCGGTCGGCGGCCTCGCCACCGGCGCCGGTGCCATCAAGAGCTCTGCGCAGGCGCAGAAGTGGGGCGGCACCGCGGGTTCGCCGTTCGACAACTGCTACCACCGCGCCTGCGACACGATGACGAACATCCCGGACGAGCCGCTGGAGAAGAACAGCGACGCCATCGGGTACGCGCTCTGGAAGCTGGCCGTCGCCGCGCCGCGGGGCGACGACTTCTCCGTCGCGCTGAACCCGGCCACCGGGACCGTCCAACCCGGACAGTCGCTCCAGGTCGCCGTGACCACCGCGACGACGTCCGGTTCGGCCCAGTCGATCGCGCTGTCCGCGTCGGGTCTGCCGGCGGGAGCGACCGCGACGTTCAGCCCGGCGACCGTCTCCTCGGGCGGTTCTTCGACGCTGACCATCGCGACGACAGCAAGCACGCCGACCGGCACGTTCCCGATCACCGTCACCGCCGACGGCGCGAACGCCGACCACACGGCGTCGTTCTCCCTCGGCGTCGGCAGCTCGTCGTGCGCGCCGGTGACCAACGGGACCCGGCTGGACATCCCGGACTACCCGGGCGCCGCGGTCACCAGCACCAACACCATCGCCGGCTGCGCACGCAACGCGTCCTCGACGACCAAGGTCGAGGTGCACATCACCCACACCTACAGCGGTGACCTCGTTCTCGACCTGATCGCGCCGGACGGCACCAGCTACCGCATGAAGAACTCCAGCAGCAGCTCCACGCCCAACATCAACACCACCTACACCGTCAACGCCTCTTCGGAAACCGCCAACGGAACCTGGAAACTCCAGATCAAGGACGTCGGTCCCGCCGACACCGGCTACCTCTCCAGCTGGACCCTCACCGTCTAGATACCTCAAAGCCGTGAATGTCGCATTGAGGGACTTCAAGTCCCTCGATGCGACATTCACGGCCTTACGACGTGCCCACCGGGATCGGATCGTCGTACTCGCCGGAGGGGCCGGTGTACTCGCGGCCGTTCGGGAACGGCCAGGGGTTCGGGACGCAGCCGTGCAGCCCGAGCGTCTGCTGCTCCATCACCGGCGCCGGGCGGCCCGGCCCCGGGCACAGCTCGTGGCCGTGGCCCAGCCGGTGCCCGGTCTCGTGGGTGACCATGTACTGCCGGTAGACGTCGAGCGGCGCGCCGTAGACCGGCACGGCGTTGGCCCAGCGGGCCACGTTGAGCACGACGTTGCTGCCGTTGCGGCAGGACGTGTAGCCGTCCGGGGTGCCGCCGCACAGCCGGTCGCGGCTGGCCGGCGTCGCCAGGTAGATCGTGAAGTCGGCCGCGTCCGCGGGACCGACCTGCCGGAGCCGCCACTGGCCGCCGGCGGTCCAGCCCCGCGGGTCGCCGAGGATCCGGCGGATCTCACGCGCGAAGTCGGCGGGCCCGACGCCGTCGATGTCGGTTTCCAGCGCGATCCGGTAGCGCATCAACCGGCCGGACGCGCCGGCGACCTCGTCGGTGCCCGGGGTGAACATCCACTGGCCCGACCCGGTCTGCGGGAACGTGATGGCGACTTCGACGGGCGCGGCCTGCTGCACGGGCACGGGCTCGCGCTCGACGGGCGGCGGCGGGATCGACGTCGCGTCCCCGATGGCCGTGACGATCGGACCCGCCGCGGGCGCGGCGACGGGCTGCCCTTCACAACCGGCCACGGCGCCGGTCACCACCAAGGCGAGCACGGCGACGGCCGCGGCGCGCCTCGCGGTTTTCGGCATGGGTCCTCCCGAACAAGTACCTTCCCCGGTGAATACGGCCGAAACCTGGGAAAAGTTGCGATGACCCCCGGCGACGGAGCGTCACCGCAGTTCAGGGTCCCCCCGCCGATCCCGGTGTGACGACGGCCACGGCGGGACTCAGCCCAGGAACTTGCGCAGCACGTCGGTGACCTGGCGGATCTCCGCCGTCCGGACGTTCTCCTGCCGCGTGTGCGCCAGGGTCGGGTCGCCCGGCCCGAAGTTCACCGCGGGCATTCCCAGCGCGGCGAACCGCGCGACGTCGGTCCAGCCCAGCTTCGCCGCCGCCCGGCCACCGGCCGCCGTCACGAGTTCCGCCGCCGCCGGCGCGGACAGTCCCGGCAGCGCGCCCGGCGAAAGGTCCACAACGGACAGATCGAAACCGTCGAACACCTCGCGCAGGTGACGCTCGGCGGCCGCGGCGTCGCGGTCCGGGGCGAACCGGTGGTTGACCGTCAGCACCGCTTCGTCCGGGACGACGTTGCCCGCGACCCCGCCGCCGATCTTCGTCGCCTGCAGGCCCTCGCGGTAGGTCAGCCCGTCGATGTCGACGATCCGCGGCGTGTACTCGGCCAGCCGCCGCAGCGGCTCGGCAAGCGCGTGGATCGCGTTCTCCCCCATCCACGCCCGCGCGGTGTGCGCCCGCGTGCCGGTGCAGCGCAGCTCGACGCGCATGGTGCCCTGGCAGCCGGCCTCGATCACGCCGTTCGACGGCTCGCCGACGATCGCCAGGTCCCCGGCCAGCCACTCCGGCAGCTCGCGCTCGATCCGGCCGAGGCCGTTCTTGACCGCTTCGACCTCTTCGTTGTCGTAGAAGACGAAGGTGACGTCGTGCTTCGGCTCCGGCAGCGTCGCGGCGAGGTGCAGGAAGACCGCGTCGCCGCCCTTCATGTCGACCGTGCCGAGGCCGTGCAGGATCTCGTCGTCACCGGTGCCTTCGCGCCGCGAAGGGAAGTTGCCGTTCTCCGGCACGGTGTCCAGGTGCCCGGCGAGCACGACCCGCGACCCGCGGCCGAGGTTCGTCCGCGCGAGGACGGCGTCGCCGTTGCGGACGACCTCGAGGTGCGGCGCCTGCTCGCGGAGCGCGTCCTGCACGAGTGTCGCGAGCTCCGCTTCGCTGCCCGAGACGCTGAACACGTCCACGAGCGCGGCGGTGAGATCGACGGGGTCGGCGCGCAGGTCGAGGCTCATGCCCAGCACGCTACCGGCAGGGCTACCGTGAGCGGGTGCGTAGGTTCCCGGTCGCCATCGGCGGCGCGTTGCTGGTCCTGGCTCTGTCCGGCTGCGGCAGCGAAGCCGGCCCGACGCCCAAGCGGGGCGGCGAGCCGGGCCCGGACGCGCTCCCGACGAAGCTGACCGCGCTGACCGTCGACCAGTGCTACGCGAGCCCGCGCACCCAGCTGCCGAAGGGCTGTGAGAAGTACGTCACGGAGCTCGGCAGCGTCCCGGGCGCGGCCCGCAAGCGCGCCGCCGACCAGGACCCGCGGCTGGTCGCCCAGGCCGACGCGCTGGAACGGGCCATCGGGTCGTTCCGCGGCGCCGGCTGCACGACCGTCGCGGACCCCGGCGGGCCCTGCTCGCAGGCGCTGGCCGACATCGCCGCGGCTCTTTCGGGTCTGAAGAAGCAGGTGGACGCCCGGCCCACGACGGGCTGACCCGGCTCACTCGACTACGGTGAAAGCCGTGAGCGAGCAGAGCCCGAACCCCGAAACGACCGGCGCCAGCGGCGTCGGGCTGGCCACCGTCACCGCCGACGGGACGGTCCTCGACACCTGGTACCCGCACCCCAAGCTGACCGAGCCCGGCACCCCCGGCACCGAGCGCCTGAGCGCGGACGAGGCCACCGAACTGCTCGGCGAGACCGCCGCGGCGCTGCTCGGGCCGGACACCGACCGTGGCGTCGAAGTCGTCGCCGTCCGCACCACGATCGGCAGGCTCGCCGACGCCCCGGCCGGCACCCACGACATCTACCTGCGGCTGCACCTGCTGTCGCACCGGCTGGTCCGCCCGCACGGCCAGAACCTCGACGGCCTCTTCGGCCTGCTCGCGAACGTCGTGTGGACCAACCACGGCCCCTGCCCGGCCGAGAACTTCGAGACGACGCGGCTGCGGCTGCGGGCGCGCGGCCCGGTGACCGTCTACAGCGTCGACAAGTTCCCGCGGATGGTCGACTACGTGCTCCCCGCCGGCGTCCGGATCGGCGACGCCGACCGCGTCCGGCTCGGCGCCCACCTGGCCGCCGGCACCACCGTGATGCACGAGGGCTTCGTCAACTTCAACGCCGGCACGCTCGGCGCGTCGATGGTCGAGGGCCGGATCTCGGCCGGCGTGGTCGTCGGCGACGGCTCGGACGTCGGTGGCGGCGCGTCGATCATGGGCACGCTGTCGGGCGGCGGCAAGGAGACGATCTCGCTGGGTGAGCGCTGCCTGATCGGCGCGAACGGCGGGGTCGGGATCTCGCTGGGCAACGACACGGTCGTCGAGGCCGGCCTGTACGTGACGGCGGGGACGAAGGTCGTCGTCGACGGCAAGGTCGTCAAGGCCCGCGAGCTCAACGGCGTCTCGGGCGCGGTCTTCCGGCGCAACTCGGCGACCGGCGCGGTCGAGGTCGTGCCGCGCACCGGCTCCGGCGTCGAACTGAACGCGATGCTGCACGCGAACGACTGAGCGCGTTCGTCCACTTACCATTCACGGGGTGACCGCCGAATCGTCGCCCAGGCTGACCGCCGCCGCGCTGGGCCTGCCGGACGCGCCCGTCGAGGCGGGTCCGGCCGATCCGGCGGCGCACCACGTGCGGGCCAAGCTCGACCGGGAGATCCGCGCGCTGCTCGCGCACGAACCCGGCACCCGCTCCGGCGCCGATCCCGAGGATCTGCACCAGATGCGCGTCGCCCTGCGGCGGATGCGCAGCGTGCTCAAGCTGTCCGGTGCGCTGATCGGTGCCGGCGCCGAGCCGGTGCGCGCGGAGCTGGGCTGGCTCGGCCAGTCGCTCGGCGAGGTGCGGGACCTCGACGTCCTCATCGGACACCTGCGCGAGGTCATCGCCGATTTCGAGGTCCGTGACCAGGCCGCCGGGCGCCGCCTGGTGTCGCGCTTCGTCACCGAGCGCGCCGCGGCGAAGCGGCGGCTGACGCGGGCGCTGTCCAGCGCCCGCTACTCGACGCTGCTGCGGGAAGTCAGCCTGCTGGCCCACGACGAGGAGCGCCCGGCCGCCGCGTCCGCGAAGCCGCACGACCTGATCGCCGGGCTGGCCAAGCCGCACCGCAGACTCGCCAAGGCCGTCCGCGCGCTGCCCGCCGACCCGTCGGACGACGACCTGCACGCCCTGCGCATCCACGGCAAGAAGCTCCGCTACGCCGCCGAGCTGGCCCAGACGTCGGCGAAGAAGAAGCAGGTCGCGCGGATCAGGGCGCTGCTCGAGGCGACCAAGGACTTCCAGACCGTGCTGGGCGACCACCAGGACGCGGTGATCATCGCCGAGCGGATGCGCACGGTGCTGGACTCCGGCGACGACCCCGGCGGCCCGGTCGGGTTCGTCGCCGGCCGGATCGCCGAGCGCGAGCTGGCCCGCCGCACCGAGGCCCGCGCGGCTTGGCGAGACTCCTGGGCGGCGGTCGACGCGGCCGCCCAGGCCCTGCACGCCTGACCCCGGACGTCACTTTCGTAGGGAAAGTGACGGTTTCGGCCCTCCGAGGCGCATCTTTCATAGGGAAAGTGACGGCTTCAGGCCCCCGAGGCGCATCTTTCATAGGGAAAGTGACGGCTTCAGGCCCCCGCCGGGCCGGGTCAGGACATCGACCAGATGTGGTTGTCCGGGCGGATCCGCACCACCCGACCGCCGTCGGCCTCGTAGGCCGCGTACGCGTGGCCGCCGTCGTCGACCAGGTCCGAGCCCGTCGCGACGCTTCCCGCCGGGAGGATCCGGATCCCGTCCCCTGGGCTGTCGCCGAACCGCAGGAGAGTCGCGTGCGGGCCGCGGAACAGCTCGAACAGCCGGACGCGCTTGCCGTTGGCGTCGGTCAGGGGCGCGTCCGGCGCCCGGTCGCCCGGCCGCAGCGCGCCGGTCCCGGCCGGCGACAGCGGGCCGCCGCGGTAGGTGATGTCCAGCTGCTGGGTGTCCTCGCCACGCTTGTGCGCGTCCTCGTCGCCGTCCTTGTACTTCTGCAGCAGCCCCGTCGAGACCCCCAGCACCCGGGCCGCGACGGTCCGCCGCTCGGCCTCGTAGCTGTCGAGCAGCTCGGGTGAGCCGTCCGCGAGCTTCCAGCCCAGGTTGTAGCCGTCCTGGACGCCGGTGTTGAGCCCCTGGCCGCCGGTCGGCGGGTGGACGTGCGCCGCGTCGCCGGCCAGGAAGACCCGGCCGTCGCGGAACCGCGCCGCCAGCCGGACGTTCGGCCGCCACACCGTCGACCAGGCCAGGTCGGACAGCGTGATCCCGCCACCGCCGAGCGCGTCGAGCCGGGCCTGGACCGCGGGCAGCGCGGTCTCGACGTCGAGGTCGCCGTCGCCCAGCGGCGCGCCGAACTGGAAGTGCGGGGTGCCCGGCAGCGGGCTGAACATCATGCCGCTCATCGGGTCCTCCGGCGCCGCGAACCAGTGCCCGAAGCCGCGGTCCAGGCCGTCCGCCCGGACGTCGCCGAGCAGCATCCGGATCGACTCGTCGGTGGTGCCCTCGAACGGGATCCCCAGCGCCTTGCGCACGAAGCTCTTGCCGCCGTCGGCGCCGGCCAGGTAGGCCGCGCGGACCGTCTCACCCGTGCTCAACGTCGCCGTCACGCCGTCGGCGTCCTGGTCGAATCCGGTCAGCGCGGTCGCGAGCTCGACTCGCACGCCGAACTCCGCCAGCCGGTCGCGCAGGATGGCCTCGGTCTGCGACTGGCCGAGGAACCAGCCGGTCGGGTACGGCGTCGACGGAGTCGGCTCGACCAGGTCGAACATCATCCGCTCGCCGACCACCTCGCCGCCGAGGTGGATCTTCGTCGGCACCGGCGCGGCGCCCGCGGCCAGCACCGCGTCGAGCACGCCGAGATCCTCGAAGACCTCGAGAGTGCGCGGCTGCATGCCGTCGCCGCGCGAGCCCACGAAATACGTCTCGGCCTTGTCGATGATCCGCACGGCGACGTCGCGCCGCGCCAGCTCGATGGCCAGCGTCAGTCCGGTCGGTCCCGCCCCCGCGATCAGCACCTGGGTGTCCACGTCGCCTCCTGATGAATTGAAATTCAGTGAATCTGGATTCAGAATGACGCTGCTAGCGTCCCGTGTCAAGGGAGGTGCCGATGACGGCGACGAGCCGCAAGGAGAAGGCAGCCGAAACCGAGGCCGCGCTCAAGGCCGCGGCCAAGCGCGTCTTCGCCCGCAAGGGCTACCTGAACACGAAGATCACGGACATCACCGCCGAGGCGGGCCGGGCCGCGGGGTCGTTCTACAACCACTTCGCGGGCAAGGAAGAGCTGCTCGAGGCGCTTCTGGCCGACATCGCGGCGTCCGGGGACGAGAGCGCCGAGCGCGACGACCACCTGACCGACTTCAGCGACCCGGCGGCCGTGCGCTGGCACGTCAAGCAGTACTGGGACTTCTACCGGGAGAACGCCGCGACCATGCTGGCCCTGCGCCAGGCGGCGATGGTCAGCGACTCGTTCGCGCGCACGGTCGCGCGGTTCGGCGCGTCCCAGGCCGCCGACCTCGACGACCACCTCGCGCACATCACCCGCGCCGGGCTCCGGCTGCCGGCGACCCCGGACCGCTGCGGCATGCTGATGTACAACCTCGTCGACTCGTTCGCGGCGACATGGCTGCACGGCTCACCGCCGGACTGGACGCCACCGACCGACGAAGAGGCGACCGAGATGCTCACGCGGTTCGTCTACCGGGGGCTCACCGGCCGCGACTACTGACCGATCACGGTCAACGAGGCTCACCGGCGAAGGGATTCCGCTAGCGTCGGAGGGTGACCGATGCCTCCGTGCCGCGCCCGACGTGGACTCTCCTGGCCGTGCTCGGCGGAGTCGTCGTCCTCGCCACCACCGGTGCTCCGCAGTCGCTCGAGTACCTGCTCCGGGTCGGGCTCGACGCGCCCGGCAGCGCCGGGGCGCAGCTCGCGGTGGGTGCCTGTGGCGCCTTGGCGACCGCACTTTCCTTGCTCGCCAAGCGGTTCAGGCGGTGGCTGCTCCCCACCGGCGCCGCCGGGGTGTTCGCTGCCACCGCGCTCCACCTGACGGTCCCACGCGAACTGGCCCTGCGGATCGCCGGCACCCCGGCCCAGCCGTCGGACGTCGCCGCGCACCCGGTGATCGCCTGCCTGCTCGCCGCCGCGTCCGGTGTCCTGCTGGTCGGGCTGCTCGGCGCCGTCCAGTCCCTGGCGAACCCGGCCCCGGTGACCGGGATCGTCGCGGCCGCCGCGTACTGCGGCGTCGCCGTCACCGGACCGCTCGTCCAGGCCGCGAGCCCGATCCGCCTGACCGTGACGGCGGTGGCGGTCGTGCTCACGGCCGGGGCGCTCACCGTCCGGACCGCGCAACCGCCGTCCGGCCGGGTCTGGCCGGCCGCGGTCGTGGTCGTGCTCCCGCTCGGGCCGACGGTGCTCGTGGCCCTCACCGGGAAGCCGGTGCTCGGCACCGCGACCGGCAGTCTGCTCGGGTTGTCGCTGGTGGCATTGGCGCTGGCGGCCACCGGCGGGGTCCGGCGCCTGCTCGCCGTCGCCGCGGCCGGGCTCGTGCTGGCCGCGCCGGCGATGTTGCTGCTGTTCCTCCACACCGCACCGGCGACCGGGCATCCGTGGTACGCGTGGCCGCTGGCGTTGCTGGGGGTGCTGGCCGGGGGCGCCCTCGCCCGGCGGCTGACCTGGGCGGCGGTGGCGGCCGTGCTCGCCGCCGGGCCGATGATGGCGCTGGGCCTGCGGACGGCGGGTGAGAGCCAGGGCATCGCCACGGTGCTGACCTGGGTATTCGTCGTCCTCGCGCTGGCGGCGGTCTCGGCGACGACGGGAGCGGCCGCCCCACGCGGACAGCTGCCGGAGTTCGCGGCGCTGGTGACGACGGCGGCGGTCGGCTTCGCGTCCGCGGCCGGGCTGTTCACCGGAAGCACCCGCGGCGTGGAGGGGCTGATCGACGAGGGCCCGCTGCTCGTCTCCGCTGGTTATGTGGTCGTCGCGGCGGTGCTGCTCATGGTTCTGGCCCGGCTTCAGGGCAGCGGACCGCAGACTGCCCCGCCACAGGTGAGCGGCGCCGCGGCCGAATGGGCCCAGCAGTAAGCCGGGACCGGGCCACGCCCCAGCGGCTCGTAGGAGGCGATCACGTTCACCGGCTTCCACCCGGACAACCCGGCCGCCGCCAGCCCGCCGGGACGCGCGAGGGTGGCGACGCCGTCCGCGCCGGTCGTCGCCTCCCCCTTCGTCCCGTGAGCCGCGCCGTGCTCGTCGGTGAAGGTGACTTCCAGGGTCACCGCGACACCGCCGATGGGTTTGCCACCCGCTTCCGTCAGCCGGGCCTGCAGCTCCAGCGGCGCGGTCACGTCCGCGACCGTCGCCGGGGACGTCTCCAGCCGGGTGTTCGTGCAGCCGCCGCTCTCGCCGCTCCCGCCGCACGCGGCGAGCGGGAGGACGAGGGCGACGGCGAACGCGGGGATCAGCTGCCGCACGAGGGCGGCTCCCCGGGATCGGTGTGCTCACCGTTGAACGGCCAGACGCCGGCGGCGAGGAAGTCGATGATCGCCCCGTCGATCTGGGCACCCAGATCGATCAGGTTCATCATCTGCGGCCTTCCTCCATGCAGCACCATCGCGTTGAGCGCGATCGCGGCCAGTCCCGGCTGGACGGTGAGGTCCGCCGGGATGCCACCGGGCTCGACGACCAGGTGGATCGTGCTCGTGTGGAACCAATCGTAGTTCCGCGCCTCGACGAAGTTCGTCGGGTCGGTGACCTTGACTTTCACGACGAACCGGTCCTTGTCGATCACCGTGTCGTACACCCGGAACTGCATGTCGATGTCCGGGTGCAGGTCGACGCCGTAGAAGTACACCGTCAGCGTGCCGTAGTCCCCGTCCACCGCCTGGAACACCGGCTCCACAGCGGCGACCCCCGGCAACGGGATGATCTTGAACGGCAGCGCGCCGAGCTCGGCCTTCAGGTCGAACCGCCGCTTCCCCGGTGCCAGCGACAGGTCGTTCAGCCGGTCGATCACGAGGTCGAACCGCTCGATCCGGCTCGGCGCTACGTGCAGATGGCCCTCGAGCCTCCCGATGATCAGCCCCGCGCAGTCGAACACCGCGGGATCTTTCGAGAAGTCCTTCATCGGGACCTCGATGTTGGCGTTGCCGATGATGTGGACCTTCTGCGTCGGCACCGGTTCGGACTTCAGCTGGATGGTGTTGTCCGGTGCGATGGCGAACGTCGTCGAGCGGGCCAGCCGGGTGATGAGCAACCCGAGGTTCCCGGTGCCCACCTTGACGTCCTCGCTGTCTGCCAGCACCAGCGCCTTCTCGACGCCGACCGCGAGGTTCAGCGAGTCCAGGTCCTCCGGCACGCCTGTGTCGAGCGCCGTGTAGCCGAACTTCGGGATTCCAGGGGTGTTCTTCTTGTCCCCGAAGCCTTCCCATGTCAGGTTGAGCTTGCGCGGTACCTGCTTGAGGATCGCGGCACCCGACCCCTCGGTGCCGTCGGTGAACTCCCCGGTGACGCCGGTGCCGAGGTGATCGAGCCGGTCGGAGTTCTGCACGGTGAGGTCGGACTTGTCGCCGATCCGCCCGTCGACGCTGACCGTGCGCGGCACCGGCACCAGCGTCACCAGCGCCCTCGCGTTCTCCAGGTGTGGTTTCCCGTCCTGTTTGGGCCGCAGGTCGGCCTCCGCGTGCGCGTCGAGCCTGCCGATTCCCCGGGTCGCGTTGTACTCCACGTGGAAGCGGTCGGACATCGTGATCGGGCCGACCGTGAGCGACTCCTCCGCGGGCAGCCCCGACAGCGTGACCAGCGCCTTGAGCCGGGTCAGCGGGCCGGGGACGAACGCGCCGCGGTCGTCGACGTACAGCGCCACCTGGTCGATCTTCGGCTGGTAGCTGCCGAACGAGTACGTCCGGTTCGGCGTGTCGACCGTGAGGGTCTTCGGCAGACCCGACACGTTGACGATCCCGGTGAGCCCGACGCAGCCACGCTCGAGACAGGCCGGGCTGTCGTCGCGCGCGCACCCCGCGCCCTGGGTGCACAGAGCGTCCACAACGGACACGCCGTTGGCGAACTTCGGCGCGCCCAGGCCGTTCAGTGCCGCGACCTTGCCGAGCCAGACCTGCGCCTGGACGTCCAGGGGCTGGTCGGCGACGTAGTTCAGCACACCCGCGCGCTGCCCGATGGTGATCGAGCTGGGCAGCGGGCCGAGCCTGCCGAGGGTGGCGACCCGCAGGTCGTCGGCGCCACCGGCGGCGAAGACCACGTCGGCGTCCAGGCCCAGCGTCTGGCGTTCCGCGGCGAACTTCGCGGTGAAGTCCGCCTTGGTGCCGCTGAACTTCACGTCGGACACCTTCGTCAGCAGCGCGCTGGCGTCGAGGTCCGAAGTGGACTCGCGGTAGTGCACGGCCAGGTGCTGGCCGGTCGGCGCGAGCGCGCCCGCATGGTTGGTCAGCGCGAACGCGGCCGAGCCCAGCGGCGTGTCCGAGTGGTAGGAGTACGTGCCGTTGCCGAAGTCGACGCCGAACTTGCTCGGCACGTCCCGCACCGCGGCGTACGCCGACCATTCCCTTCCCTGGTAAGGAATGTGCGCCAGCAGCGACAGTCCACCAAGGTCCGAGGACATGGTGCCTTCGATGTGCTTGGCCGGCACGTCGGCGAGGATGTCCGCGTCCGCCGGGACGCTGTCGCCGCTCGCGCTGAGGTAGCCGCGATCGGCGCCGGTCACCGTCAGGCCGAGCGAGCCGACCACCGCCGAGTTGTGCACACCGACCGTGGTGCGGTCGCCGAAGGCGCCGTTGACGTGGAAGGCCGCGGGCAGCTTCGAGACCGTCGCCCGGCCCCGCACGACCGGGAACGCCGCGTTCGTCGTCGTGGTGTCGACGTCCACCTGCAACGCGCCGAGCGGAGCCGACGCCGAGTACTTCGCGTCGAACGTCACCGGCGAGCCGGACCCGACGGTGAACGGCCCGATCGTCATGTCCAACGGCGACGGCAGGCCGGACAGGCTGGCCAGCGCCCGAAAGTCCGGCAGTGCGTCGAGCACGCCGATCAGCCGGACGTAGGCCTGCAGCGGCGCCGACGGCGGCCGGTAGCCGGTGAAGGCGACCGTACCCGCGGTCAGGTCGACCGTGACGTTCGTCGGCAGGCCCGGCAGGTTCACCGTGGCGACCGCGCCGAGGCACTTCCCGGTGCTGCAGAACGGGCCGCTGTCCTTGGCGCAGCCCGCGCCGTCCGCGCAGGTCTTCCCGACCGCGGCGGCGCCGTTGGCGAACAGCGGCGCACCGAGGCCGGCGAGCGCGGCGACCTTGCCCGCGTGCACCTCGGCCTGCAGCCCGACCTGCCGGTCGGCGCTGTAGACGAGCTTTCCGCCGCCGAAGTCGACGTGCACCGTGCTAGGCAGGCCATCGACCCGGCCCAGCACGGCCAGCCGGGTGTCGTCCACGCCGTTCGCGGCGAGCACGAGGTCGGCGTCGACGAACAGCGGCGCGCCACCGGTGTCGAGGTTCAGCTGGAACTGCTGCTTCCCGTCCGCCTGCGAATACTCGACCGCGGTCAGGTTGCGCACGGACGCGCTCGCGTCGAGGTCGCCGGTCGTCTGCCGGTAGTGCGTCGCGACGTGGAGCCCGGTCGGCGCCTGCGCGCCCGCGTGGTTGGTGACCCACAGCTTCGCCTCGCGCAGCGGGCCGGTGAGCCCGCGGAACCGGTAGCTGCCTTCCTTGAAGTCCGCGTCGAACTTCGTCGGGACCCCGGCGAGCCCGGCCGACGCCGTCCAGTCACGGCCTTCGAGCGGGAACCGCGCCACCACGGTGATCGCACCGAGTTGCTCGGAGAGGTTCCCTTCGAGGTGCCGTGCGGGCAGGTCGACCAGGAAGTCCATGGTGGACGGGATGTCGTCGACCGCGGTGGACAGGTAGTGGTCGGCCTCGGGCCGCAGTACCTCGACGTGGCCGGGGCTCGCGAAGAACTCGAGCCGCGACACCCGGCTCGACGCCTGGTACTTCACGTGCGGCTTGTCGCCGAGGTCGTAGTTCACCTGCACGCGCTGGGGCAGTTCCAGGACGTTCGCCAGCACCGACGGCCCGCTCGTGGTGTTCGTGTACGCGCCGTGGACGCGGTGGATCACTTCGCTGGCCTGGTAGACCACCTGGCGCGCGACGGTGTCCAGGTCGAGCGACGCCGTCTTGGGCAGGTTCGAGATCTCCAGGTGTGCCTTGTGGACGCCGTCGATGTCACCCCCGGCGACGAGTGACTGGCCGCCGGGGTCGAACACGGTGTTCAGCCGCGGGCGGCCGTCGTAGTAGGCGTCCACGGATTTCATCCCGGAAACCTTGGCGCTGAGCCCGATCCTGCCGTCTCTCGTGATGAGGGTCGCGTGGTCACCGTCGAAGGGCGCGAAGGTGCCGAGGCCCTTCGAGAACGCGACGGCCGCCGAGCCGAGAGGCTGATCCGCGGTGAACGCGACGTGGCTCGCGGCGTGGTCGGCCAGGAGGTTGAGCTTCGTCGGGAGGGTCCGCAGCGAGCCGCGGCCGACGATCGCCGGGTTCCGGTCGAAGTAGCCGACGTCGAGCGCGGCCAGGGAACTGCTAGCCTGGTAGTCGAAGGTGATCTTGTCCGCCGGCGTCTTGAGCACGCCGTCCCAGCTGGCGGGCACGGACTTCGCGGCGGCCTGCACGGCCCAGTTCAGCGTCGCGCCGGAGTAGGTGTAGTCGGCGAAGAGGACGTTGTCGATCGTCGACGCGGCGCGGTACTGCAGCGTCGCGGCGGCACCCTCCTTCGGCCGCGTCAGCGCGGCGGACACCGACGTCGGCAGGACGTCGATCTTGAGCTGGTCGAACCGGTCCGCCGGCGGCGCCGTGCTCCGCCGGTTGGTCAGCACCTGCGCGTCGAGCTGCGTCTGCCTGGTGCTGTGGACGTCGATCGTGGCCTGCTGGTCGCGGTCGGGCGCGCCCATGTCGATGAGGGCGTGGGCGTCGAAGACCCCCGGCACGGGCGAGAATCTCGCACTGGCGACCGCCGGATCGTAGGCGTTGCCCTGCGCGTCGTCGGTAACCGAAGCCAGCCCGGCGGTGATCGCCATCGAGTCACCCGCGCCGACCTGCAGCAGCGATGCCTTGATGTCGTAGATCCCGTTGAGCAGCTTGAGGGGGTTGAACGTGTAGACGCCGAGCGTCGCAGTCGGGAGGGAGCTGCCGCGCCGGTAGCCGTCGAAGCCGAGCGAAATCCGCTTGTGCGTGGGCAGGTCGTACACCGCCCAGACGTGCGCGGGCAGGTCCTTGCCGACGTACTCGCTGGTCGGCAGGCGCAGGCTGAGCAGGCCGAGCCCGACGTTCACCAGGTTCAGCAGCGCCTCGACCTTCTGCTGCAGCGTGTCGCCCAGGTTCTTCAGCAGGTTCTCCAGATCGAGCTTCTCGACGAGCAGCTCGGGGTGGAGGATGACGTTGATCGGGTCCTTGAGCAGCTCGAGGATGGTGTTGAGGCGCGTGGTCGCGTCGTTGATCTGCCGCTGCAGGTCGAGCACCTCGCGCGCGGCGCCGACGACGTCGCCGACCGCGGCGGCCGGCACGAGGTCGGCCAGGACGTCCGGGGTGCGGTCACCGGTCACGTCGACGACCGCCGGGACGCCGATCGGCAGCGTCAGGGAGCACGAAACCTGCTTCGTCTTCGACTCCGAGCAGATCCGGTAGGTCAGCCGCGGCAGGCCGTCGGGCAGCTGCTGCAGCAGGGCCAGCGGGTCGACCGGCAGCGGCGGCGGGATGTTGCCGGACAGCAGGGCGTCGATCAGCTCCTGCAGCGTCGCGCGCCGTCCGTCGACGAACTGCGCCGAGGACACCTGCGGCTGCAGCTGGGTCGCGTCGAGGTTCGGCGTGCCGTCCGGGTTGAGGCGCCCGGCGTCGCGCAACGTCTTCAGCGCGTCGGCGGCGTTCGCGTCGACGAGCTCCTGCGCGGGGTGCTCGGGCAGGGCGAACTTCTCCGGCTGCACCGGCGGCCGCAGCGCGAGCGGCGCCTTGTCGACCGCCACCGAGCCCGGCGCCGGGTTCACCGCGGGCAGCGGAGCGATCGGCTGAAGCGCCTTGTTCGGCTCCCGCGGGACGTCGACGGAGCCGTCCGGCCCCGGGTCGACGTGCCCGATCTTGTCCACCTCGAACGGCGGTGGCGCGTCGGCGGCCTGGGCGTTCGTCGCGGCGGCCTTGGCGGGCAGCTCGACCGACGTCGGCGCCTCCGGCTTGCCCGGGTGGAGGGTGAGCTTCGTGGTCGGCGGCGTCGGCTTCACCGGCGACGGTGCAGGCTTCTCCGCGGGCTGCTGCGTCGTGGCCGGCGCTGTCGTGGCCGGCGGCGGCGTCGGCGCGGTGCCGGCCGTCGGAGCCGTGCTGGCCGGCGTGGGCGTCGTCTCCTGTGCCCAGGCGTCCGGCGCGGTACCGAGTGTGGTGGCGACCACCAGCGTGGTCACGACGATCCGCCGGATCGGTCCGGGCGCGCGCCAACGGAGTCTCATGTCCCCTCCCCCAAGGACGCCGGGGGAGGCCACGACGTGGCCGAGATCTGCACTACCCCCAGGCGAAACGAGATCAAGGATCAGCCTCGATGGGCGTACGGCGGTACCGCCGTTCGGGCGAGCCGGCCGGTCGTCCGCTCAGCGGAGCGTGGTCAGCCGCTCCACGGCGGCGTCGACGCGCTCGTCCGTCGCGGTCAGCGCGACCCGGACGTGCTTGCCGCCCTTCGGGCCGTAGAACGTGCCGGGCGCGACCAGGATCCCGCGCTCGGCGAGCCAGGCGAGGGTGGTCTGCGCGTCCTCGTCGCGGGTGGCCCAGAGGTACAGCCCCGCCTCGGAATGGTCGATGCGGAACCCGTTGTCCTGCAACGCCTTCCGCAGTGCGAGCCGGCGACGGGCGTAGCGTTCGCGCTGCGCGGTCAAGGCCTCGTCGTCGATCAGGGCGGCGACCATCGCCTCCTGGACCGGACGCGGCACGATCATGCCCGCGTGCTTGCGGATCTGCAGGAGCTCCGCGATCAACCGCGGGTCGCCGGTCAGGAAGCCGGCGCGGTAGCTGGCCAGGTTCGCCGACTTCGACAGCGAGTGCACCGCGATCAGCCCGTCCGTCCGCCCGTCGCAGACGTCCGGGTGCAGCACCGACAGCGGGTCGGTTTCCCAGCCGAGCGCCAGGTAGCACTCGTCGGAGACCACGACGACGTCGCGCTCGCGGGCCCACTCGACGACCTTGCGCAGGTGCTCCACGGGCAGCACGCGACCGGTCGGGTTGGACGGCGAGTTCAGCCAGATCATCGCCGGGCGCTGCGGGCCGAGCGCGGTCAGGCCGTCGGTCCGCAGGATCGACGCGCCCGCCAGCAGCGCCCCGACCTCGTACGTCGGGTAGGCCAGTTCCGGGATGACGACGACGTCGCCGGGCCCGAAGCCGAGCAGCCGCGGCAGCCAGGCCACGGCCTCCTTCGACCCGATGGTCGGGAGCACGGCGTCCGGCTCGATGCCGGTGACGCCGTGCCGCCGGCCGAGCGCGGCGACGGCCGCCGCGCGCAGCGCGGGGATGCCGTGCGTCGTCGGGTACCCCGGGATCTCCGAAACCGACGCGAGCGCGTCACGGATGCCGGCCGGCACCGGGTCGACCGGGGTGCCGATCGAGAGGTCGACCGCCCCGCCGGGATGCGCCTGCGCCGTGGCCTTGACCTCGGCGAGCGAATCCCAGGGGAAGTCGGGCAGCGCGACGCGGCTCATTCGCCCTGCGGGGGCAACGCCTTGATGAAGGCCGGGTCATGGGCCGTCTTGCCCACCTTCGACGCGCCACCGGGCGAGCCCAGCTCGTCGAAGAAGTCGACGTTCGCCTTGGTGTAGTCGGACCAGTTGTCCGGGACGTCGTCCTCGTAGTAGATCGCCTCGACCGGGCAGACCGGTTCGCAGGCGCCGCAGTCGACGCACTCGTCGGGGTGGATGTACAGCATCCGCTCGCCCTCGTAGATGCAGTCCACGGGGCACTCGTCGATACACGCCTTGTCGAGCACGTCGACGCAGGGCTCGGCGATCACGTAGGTCACTGCGTACTCCTGCTTTTCTCTGCAAACAGCCAGTCGGTGCCGACACTACGCGGTTCGGACACCCGTTCGGTTGGTGAGGCAAGCCTTAGCCATACCCCGGGTATGGGGCTCACTCCCGTCGTCGGCGCGAGGGCGGGGTGGCCCTGGCGTCGCCGGTGATGACGAACCGCGGCTTGGGCGCTTCGTCTGTGTCACTTTCGGGCTTCTTCTCCCCCACGGCTCGGTTGAACCCCTCGGAGATCTCGTCGACGAGCTTCTCGTTGTGCCGCTCGTCCTTGCGCTGGATGCCCACGGCCACCTCCTGCCCGAAATCCGCTCCGCGACTTTCACCGCCTCCGTCACAATCTAGCCGTGAACGCACGTGAGTCGCTCGAAATCGTCTGCAGCCGGGCCTGGCCGCCCGTGGTCGAGGAGCCGCTGGGAAGCTGGCGGCTGCGCTGGGCGGACGGTTTCACCGGGCGCGCGAACAGCGTGCTGGCCGTCGGCGACCCCGGCCGGCCGGTGCCGGAGGCGCTGCGCGCGGTGTGTGACTTCGCCCACGTTCGGGGGATCCAGCCCATGGCGCAGGTGCGCCGCGACAGCCCGAACGAGCACGCGATCGCCGCCGCGGGGTGGGTCGAAGCGACGGCGCACCGTCGCGGGCACGAGGTCACCGTGCTCACCGCCCCACTCGCCACCGGACGCATCTTTCCTAGGGAAAGTGACGCCTCCGGCCCCTCGAACGCATCTTTCGTGACGAAAGTGGCGGATGAGCCGACGCCCGGCTGGTGGCAGCTCAGCCTGGGCGCGGACGAGGACAGCCCGGCCGCGCGGCAGGTCCTGACCGGCGGGAAGGTCGGCTACGGCGTCGCGACGCTCGACGGCGCCACCGCCGGCGTCGTCCGCGGCGCGCTGGTCGACGACTGGCTGCACGTCGGACGGCTGGAGGTCGGCCCGGGCTTCCGTCGCCGGGGTCTCGCGTCGGCCCTGATGGGCGCCCTGCACACCTGGGGCGTGGAACACGGGGCCGGGCGCGCGGTGTTGGAGGTGGCGGAGGGCAATTCGGGCGCGCTCGCGCTCTACGCGGGGCTCGGCTACGCCCCGCATCACAGATACCGGTACTGGGTGCCCGCACCCGGCTCGTGCGAGGATTCGACGTCGTGAAGATCGTGGTAGTGGTCGGTGGAGTGGGCGGGGCCCGGTTCCTGCTGGGTGTGAAGGCGGCTTTGGGCATGGCACCGGAAGGTGCCTCCGAGTCCGGGCACGAGGTGACGGCGCTGGTCAACACCGGCGACGACGTCTGGATGCACGGCCTGCGGATCTGCCCGGACCTGGACACCTGCATGTACACCCTGGGCGGCGGGATAGACAAGGACCGCGGCTGGGGGCACTCGGGCGAGTCCTGGGTCGTCAAGGAGGAGCTGGCCGCCTACGGCGCCGACCCGGACTGGTTCGGGCTCGGCGACAAGGACATCGCCACCCACCTGATCCGGTCGCGGATGCTGCGCGCGGGCTACCCGCTGTCGGCGGTGACCGAGGCCCTGTGCGACCGCTGGCAGCCCGGCGTCCGGCTGCTGCCGATGTCGGACGACCGCGTCGAGACGCACGTCGTGATCGACGACCCCGAGCAGGACGGCCAGCAGAAGGCCGTCCACTTCCAGGAGTGGTGGGTGCGCTACCGCGCCGAGCCGAAGGCGCACTCGATCGTCGCGGTCGGCGCCGACGAGGCCAAGCCCGCGCCGGGCGTCCTGGAAGCGATCGCCGGTGCCGACGCGGTGCTGTTCGCGCCGTCGAACCCGGTGGTCTCGGTGGGCACCGTGCTGGGCGTGCCGGGGGTGCGGGACGCGCTGCGCAAGACGTCGGCCGGCGTCGTCGGGGTGTCGCCGATCATCGGCGGCAAGGCGCTGCGCGGGATGGCCGACGCGTGCCTGACCGCGATCGGCGTCGAAACGTCGGCGGAGGCGGTGGGCCGGCACTACGGCTCGCGCAAGGACGGCGGAGTGCTCGACGGCTGGCTGATCGCCGAGGGCGAGACGGCCGACGTGCCGGGCGTGACCGTCCGCGACGTCCCCCTGCTGATGTCCGACGTGGACGCGACCGCGGCGATGGCGCGCGCCGCCCTGGAACTCGCTGGAGCCCCCGTTGAGTGACCATGCCTCCCCCAAGCTGGAAATCCTGCCCGTCACCGGGCTGCCGGAGTTCCGCCCCGGCGACGACCTGACCGGCGCGATCGTCAAGGCCGCGCCGTGGCTGCGCTCCGGCGATGTCGTCGTCGTGACCAGCAAGATCGTCTCGAAGGCCGAGGGCAGGCTCGTCCGCGTGCCGTCGGACCCCGAAGCCCGCGACGCCGAACGCCGGAAGCTCGTCGAGCAGGAGGCCGTGCGGGTGGTCGCGCGGATCGCGCGCACGGTGATCACCGAGAACCCGCTGGGCATCGTGCAGGCCGCGTCCGGGATCGACGCGTCCAACGTGGCCGGTGACGAGGTCGCGCTGCTGCCCGCCGACCCCGACGCCTCGGCGCTGGCGCTGCGCAACGGGCTGCGGGAACGGCTCGGCGTCGAGGTCGCCGTCGTCGTCACGGACACCATGGGCCGGGCCTGGCGCGTCGGGCAGACCGACGCCGCGATCGGCGCGTCCGGGCTGCGCGTGCTGCACGCCTACCAGGGGCAGATCGACGGGCAGGGCAACGAACTGGCCGTCACCGAGGTCGCCGTCGCCGACGAGCTCGCCGCGGCCGCCGACCTGGTCAAGGGCAAGCTCGGCGGGACACCGGTCGCGGTCGTCCGCGGGCTGGACATCTTCGACGACGGCTCCACGGCGCGTTCGCTCATCCGCCCGCTGGAGGAGGACCTGTTCCGGCTCGGCACCAACGAAGCCATCGCCCAGGGCCGGCGGGAAGCCGTCCCGGCCCGGCGTTCGGTGCGGCAGTTCGCGGACGAGCCCGTCGATCCCGACGCGGTGCGCCGTGCGGTGGGTTCCGCGCTGACCGCCCCGGCGCCGCACCACACGCACCCCGTGCGGTTCGTCTGGCTGCGCGACTCCGGGCTGCGGCGGAAGCTCCTGGACGCGATGCGCGAGACGTGGCGAGCCGACCTCGAAAGCGACGAATTCACGCCGGACCAGATCGCGAAGCGGCTCAGCCGCGGCGACATCCTGTACCGGGCGCCCGAAGTCGTCATCCCGTTCCTGGTGCCGGACGGCGCGCACACCTACCGCGACGCCCGCCGCAACGACTGCGAGAAGACGATGTTCACCGTCGCCGGCGGCGCCGCGGTGCAGGGCCTGCTGGTCGCGTTGGCGGCCGAGGGGCTGGGATCGTGCTGGATCGGCTCGACGATCTTCTCCGCGGACGTCGTCCGGGACGTCCTCGGCTTCGACGAGCGCTGGCAGCCGCTCGGCTCGGTCGCGATCGGGGTGCCGCTTTCGGCTCCCGGGCCGCGCGAGCCGGCCTCGCCCGGGGAAGGGCTGCTGGAACTGTGAGCCTGCACGCGGACGCCGTCGCGACGCTGGAATCGTGGCGGCCCGCGCTCGCCGCCCAGGAGTCGTTGCGCCAGGCGTTTCTCGGCTTCCTGGCCGCGCGCGAGGACAGTTGTCAGCGCTCGTGCGCGGCCGGGCACCTGACCGCGTCGGCGGTGCTGCTCGACCACACGGGCGCACGGGTGCTGCTGACCCTGCACCCGCGGGTCGGCCGGTGGCTGCAGCTCGGCGGGCACTGCGAGCCGGCTGACGTGTCGCTGGCCGCGGCCGCGCTGCGGGAAGCGACCGAGGAGTCCGGCATCGACGGGCTGCGGATCGGTGCCGAGCCGGTGCACCTGGACGTCCACCCGATCACGTGCTCGCTCGGAGTCCCGACGCGGCACTTCGACGTCCGCTACGCCGTGCACGCGCCGCCCGGCGCCGAGCCGGTGCGCAGCGACGAGTCCGACGACCTGCGGTGGTGGCCGGCGGACGCGCTCCCGGCCGGCTCCGAAGATCTCGCCGATCTGGTGAAAGCGGCCGTTCCTGTCGGTGCCGGGCACTACTGTGTCGATCGTTACCAATCCGACCACAGCCACGGCCGAATGGCTTAGCAGCAACAGTTACGTGCCGTGTGAGGGTCGGCCTACTTTGGGCCGGATCAGTAACCTGGATCGCGGACAGGGAGGGACCACATGGCTACGCAGTTCCCCGAGCGGGTGCACTTCCACTCCGGCGGTGGCGGCGGCGACGGGGTGTTCGGCTACATCGTCGTCGGCCTGCTCGTGCTCGCGATCATCGTGTTCGTGATCGTGGTGGTGGTGCGGGTGTCGAAGATGCGCCGTGAAGAGGCGATGAAGAACAGCGGGCAGTTCCCGCCGAACCCGAACTTCCCGCCGCAGCAGGGATTCACGCCTGGACCCCCGCCGCAGGCCGGGGCTCCGCAGGGCTTCCCGCCGCCGGGGTATCCGCAACAGCAGGGGTTCCCGCCGTCGCAGCCGATGCCGCAGCAGCAGTACGCGCCGTCGCAACCGGGTCACCCGCCGGCACAGCCGATGCCGCAGCAGTACGCGCCGCAGGGGCCGTACCCGCAACAGCCGTCGCCGGGCCCGGGAGCGGGTCCGCAGAGCTGGTGATCGTCGCCTTCGACAGCAACTCGCCGGTGCCGCCGTACGAACAGGTCCGCGCCGGCCTCGCCGCGCGCATCACCGACCGGACGCTGGCGGTGGGCACGAAGCTGCCCACGGTCCGGCAGCTCGCGGCCGACCTGGGCATCGCCCCGAACACGGTCGCCCGCGCCTACCGCGAGCTCGAAGAAGCGGGCCTGATCGAAACCCGCGGCCGGGCGGGCAGCTTCGTCGGCGCCTCGGGCGACCAGAGCCGCCGCCGCGCCCAGCAGGCCGCGGCCGAGTACGCGGCGCTGACCCATAAGCTCGGCCTCGACGCCGCCGAGGCACTGGCGATCGTCCACGCCGCGCTCGACGAGGGGAAGAGCTGACTGTGTTGAGTGTGCTGTCGCTCCTGATCATCCTGCTGGTTCTCGCGGGCATCGCGGGGGTAGTGGTGCTCATCGTCAACGCGAACAAGCCGAAGCCGCCGCCGTTCCCGCAGCAGTACCCGGGCTACCCGCCCCCGCCGCCATACCCACCGCAGCAGGGCTACCCCGGCCAGCAGCCGCCCGGATACCCGCCGCAGCAGTACCCGGGCCAGCAGGGCCCGCCTCCGCCACAGCCACCGCAGTAGCCAGAAGCCGTGAATGTCGCATTGAGGGACTTGAAGTCCCTCAATGCGACATGGAGTCATGGGGTCGTTGCAACACCCCCAGGTTGAGAGGGTGGGTTGTGGTGAGGGGGAGGAAGTTTCGGTGGTTGCCGCCGAGC